>JAFGBA010000170.1 GCA_016933395.1 Sedimentisphaerales bacterium
AACCGGCGGCGGAGGGAGAATCGTAGAGTTGGCCGTTATATTTCACCGTGCCGGTCCGAAAGACAAACGCTTTGTAATCCGCGCCCTTATAGTGGGCATAGATACGTTTACCTTTAGGAAAGAATCCTTTAAGGGGTTTATCTCGTTTATCCCCTTTTAAAACACGCGATTTTACCATGCGGGGAGCCTTCCGGCGATCCCCGAAGGTTTTATCCAAAAATTCTTTAAAGCCCTCGGTCATCAATCGTTTCAGTTGCGGGGCCAGATTCCGCGAGCTTTTCAGTTTGCCCTTTTGATAGTTGCCTTCCGGCTTGGCAATGCGCAACAATAATGTTTCAACTTCCCGGATATGATCGGACTTGCGGATAATATACAAGCTGAAATAACTCCATTTCCCTTTATGGCGATCTTTGAGGTGCTGATTGATGCGGCGGTGAAAATCCGTCGCCAGCCCAATATAATAAAGCTTGTCGCGCCGATAAAGGGCATAGACGCCGGTATTACCCTTGATAATCTCGGTTATTTGCTTGTGATACTGGTCAAATACCTTGCTGTTAATCTTTTCCAGATGACCAATGATAATCGAACGCGATTGACGTTTGGGTTTCTTTTTGGCCATGGCGTGCCTCGTAATTATTAAGAAATGGCTTTGTGTATTTCTGTATCCATATTCTTTTTAGTCGCTAAAACAAAAACGCAATCCCCATTGCTTCTTGCCGCCCATAAATGGCCGATGGTTTCCTTTTCGCTGGTATCTTCATTCATAAGATGCGCACCTTTATACTCCACCACCAGATAGCGGCCATCTTTGAGCTTGGCGACATAATCGGGGTAAAACTTATCGGTGGTCGTCGGCAGCCAGAAGGAAAACTGATCCCGTTCCAGATTGCGCACCCAGTATTCAACTTCCGGCAAGCTGTCTATGATCGCCGCGCAATCGGCTTCTTCGCCGTTCATTGCCGCCGGAATTTCATAGTAATGTTTATTGAAGCTTATTTTTCCTTCATAAATCGATGGTGCGGGATATTGATTTAAGGGAAAATCAAAACAATTATCCGGGCTGGTCTCCAGCGGCGTCTCAAAATCCGGCAACATCATCTGGCGGAATTGCCCGGCAACGGCATTCTTACGATGAAGGGCGATTTTATCGGCGAAAGCTTCTTTTAACTGAAATCGTTTGGTTATAAGATTTTCCAGCGGAAGCCTTCGCTCTTTTTGCAATGCCGTTATGGCTTTTTTCAAATAAAGTCCCATCTCCGCTTGGGAAATATCAGGATGAACAATCGACCGGTCAAGCCAAACAAGCAACTCATTTTCAGTTTTTGGAGCATGGGTGTCCCAAAATGTCAGTTGCCGATGCAAGACTTCCGTAAAACTATGCCAGGTAAGCTTGCCCTCCTCAACGTCAATCTCTGCTCCAGTCTCAGTACCCGACGGCAAGGAAAACTCCGCCTGGGTCAATAAAGGATCACATTCCGACAATTTCCATTCAAAGTCACGAAATTGATCCTCGAACACTTCCAGTATTTTGTCGGACCTTACCGATAGCCAAGGTATGCGAAAGCGTTTGCCTAGAGCCGCCGGCCATGCATCTTGCTTTCGCGATTTACGGGCCAGCTTTGTCACCGAATCCTTATCATCTTCATTATCTAAACATGCCTTCCATTTTTTCTCCTGGTCCTCGGTTATAGGCGGACCAGAATACGTTACTACAGTTTGAGTGGAATCGCCGCTTTGATGAATGGTAACGCATTCTCTGAACTTACTGGACAATCTCGACAAGTCCGGTTTTGTGGCAAACACTTCCTTGATCGGATTCCATAGAGGTAAATCAAAAGGCAGTTCCGTTTGTTCGGCGGGTTTGATGCTCTGCTTCGCTTCATAGGGATTGAAGCCGCTATCGATAAGGGCTTCCGTCAGCGAGTTCGCCGCATCCACGAAACCTTGTGATGTTACAAAAGCATAAGCATGATTCAATTCATCGTGCTTTTTGCGCTGCGCATGGGGCATGCGCAACACCCGCCCCATAATCTGCTCCACCGCAGTTTTGCTAGTCAGGTTGGACACGCTACAAAGCACATACGCAAAGGGGCAATCCCACCCTTCCCGCAGTTTATCAACGGTAATGATATATCGGATATCGCATCCCGCGGTAAGAATATCTGTATTGTCCAGATCGTTGACGGCTCCCGTCGAAATGGCGATGTGGGTTTCCGGGATGGAGAAATCCTCCATGAGTGATTGTTTCAAGAGGTCAAAGGTGATATTCCCATCCCCTTGCCGTTGGGCCTGGAATAAAACGATGGGACGGATATATTCACCGGTTTGCTGGAGTTCCTCCTGACAGTCTTTTTCCAGTTTGGCCTGCATTACCAAGGCGTCCTGAATAGCCTCTTTCCATTGCGGCCGAGTACGCAGGCGAATCGGCAGCTTAATCATTTGCTCCGCTTTGAGTTCCATAGCGGATACCGCCGTTAAGACGTTGCTGTCATTGGCGGGCGTAGCAGTAAACTCAATAATACAGGCCGGATTGAATCGCGCCAGGGTTTCAAATGATAAGGGCGTCCGGGCGTTATGCGCCTCATCGACAACAATCACTGGTCGATGCAGCTTGAACACATTTGCCAGACTATAAGCGGGTTTGCCTTCCTCTGTTTTGTCCAGCAACGCCATTTGTTCGGCGTTGAGATTGTTAAAGTGGTCCATCAACGAGCCGTTGTCTTCGGCGTAGATTTTACGACCTTCCTTGTCGCCCACCCGCGGTGCTTGCATGGTCGAAACAACTATCACCGTATCAGAGGAAAGCGCGGCCGGTTTAAGAACCGTTGTTGCCGCTGAAAGCTCCATTACCGTCACTCGGCCGCCGAAGGCTGCATCCAACGCCTGGCGGTAGGGATGTCGCTTATCCTGCAAGGCCTTGACCGTCTGGCTTACAATTTGGGTCGTCGGGGCCAGCCATAACACCAGACACTTATCCGCCTGTAAAAAAACCTCCGCTGTCACGCCCACCGCATGGGCCGCCATAACCGTCTTGCCCCCGCCCGTTGGCACACGCAAACATACATAAGGAAGGTCCGGCAGTTCTTTGACATCCTGATAGGTTCGGTTGGTTTTCTCATAAAAGGCCAGTTTGGCTTTTCCAAGCTTGTTCGTCTGGCGGAAAAACCCGGCCAACTCATCCAGACACCGCTGCTGATAGTCTTTGAGGACAAACGCCATTACGACACCTTGATTTCATAAGGAACTTGCTTAAAGATGATGTTTTCCCGCTTCAAGCGTGCTTTTCCCAACCGGCAACTCTCTCCATACACCACTTTGGTGCCGTCATGTTCGCCCAGTCCCGCCAGCACCTTGCTCGTTAGCACATTTCCGCCATCCGGCCGCTTGTCGCCCAATATGCCATTAAATAACAGATAATACCCTATACCTCGACATGCACCAATAAAGGGAGACTTGCCATTGGCCCGCTTGGGTAACGGCTCTCCCGTCTCTGTAAAAAAAACGTGGCGAGCCAAATCATCAAATTTAACTTGCTTGCATACTTGACCGCTTTCATCAAATAGAGTAACACCAAGTGTGCAATAACGAGCGCCATTCTCTTTATTATCCAGTTTTTCGACAACCCGTTTGAGCCGTTGTGCGGCTATTGACTGACACACCTCATGCTCAATTTCCACCATAATAAATTTTCGTTGGCCATGATCTTCCTGATTCATCTCCAAAACCGCTTGACCTGTTGTGCCGCTACCTGCAAAAGAATCCAAGATAATTGAATCTTTATCTGTCGCAATTTGCATAATTCTTTTAATAAGACTAGAAGGTTTGGGAGTGATAAATACAGAAGCTGAATCTTTAAAATCACACAAAGAAACAAGTTCTTTTTTTGCATCTTGTGTATGACCGACATCTCTCCAACTCCATATTGTTTGAGGAACAATTCCTTGTTTAACTTCTGATAGATAAATTTTCGGAGCTGGTACATTATTCCCATTTTTCCCCCAATAAATACGACCATCTCGATCAAGTTCTTCAAGTTTATCTTTAGATATTCTCCAATAAGAACCTTTAGGTGGCCCCTCAATTACTCTACCGCTTGGACATTTGATTGAATAAATTCCCTTGCTATATTTATTCCTTGCAGCCAAATTGTTTGGACGCCATAAGCCTCTTGGATCATTATCAGGATTTTTATAAATTGCGTTTTGCTTATCAGTTCTTGGCATTAAATTGGGTCGCCATGTTTCCGCTTTTTTGGCATAAACCAATATATAATCATGATCAGATGAAAAGTGTTTAGCGGTCCCCTTTGGCGCATAATTTTTATGCCATATTATAGTATCAATAAAATTATTCAGTCCAAAAATTTCATTCATTAGACAACGAAGGTATTGATATTCATTATCATCAATACTGATAAAAATAGCCCCATCTTCTCGTAAAAACTCATGGAGCAACTGCAACCGCGGATACATCATGCACAGCCATTTATCATGGCGGGATAAATCCTCGGCTTCGGCGCCTACAACCTTTCCCAGCCATTTGCGGATTTCCGGGCTATTGACGTTATCGTTATACACCCAGTTTTCATTGCCGGTGTTATAGGGAGGATCGATATAGATACATTTGACCTGTCCGGCGTAATAGGGCAAAAGCGCTTTGAGGGCCAAGAGATTATCCCCCTCCACCAGCAGATTCCCGCTGCCCGGATCGCCCACCGAAAGTTTATTGTCACACCTTAATAGATGATAAGGCACCTGCCGATGATGATTGACCACCGCATCCTTGCCTATCCAGTTCAACGTCGGCATTTTATTATTTTGTCCTAAAAATCACGTTATTCATTAGCTGAAAGCTGATAATAATGGCGATTTCTCGCGTCAGCGAAGCTTTTTCCCCGCCGCCCACGGCGGGAGAAATTCGCCCCATATCGGACCTTTCGCCGGAAATTTCCAAAAATACCGGGGCGATATTCGATTTTTTCTCGCGGCGACGGCCGTCGCGCTGCCATTACCCGCCGCCGGCGGCGGGGGAATGTCGTCCCATATCTTCACGGTTTACGGCTCCTTTTTCCATACCTATTTCCATACCGGACACAACTGCCAATCCGGGGGAAAGCCCATGCTGACGACGGGGATATCGGGATACTCCGCCAGTAATGTTTGCAGACGAAAGGGATGCCAATAGCCGCTGAGCCGATAATAATTGACCATCGCCAGCCGGTCCATCATCAGGGGTTTGTCGCCGAACAGGCCACGGGATAAAAGCAGGTCCGCCTGTTGCTCAAGCGTCAGGGGCGGTTTGGCGTAGTTCATAACCGGGGGCCCCCCCAACGGTTATAAAAGGAAAAACCCACCGAAGTGAGCATGTCTCGCGACAGAGGCCCGGCGGGTTTACTATATAAATGATATCGGCCCACAAGGGGAAAGTCTATGATAAATTTTCTTAATATTTGGAACAAGTACAGCGGTTTTTTCGCCATGTTGCCTCTGATTCAACGTGAACGTTTTCGCCCCATATCGGACCTTCGCCG
>JAFGBA010000171.1 GCA_016933395.1 Sedimentisphaerales bacterium
CCTGCTATTACCCAGCCATTGCCGCGGCTCCAGAAGATTTTTTGGCCGTTTTCCTCTCGTTTGTCAAAATACCCGCTGTCGCGGAAAAACAGATGTTCCTCTTTGTCATAGAGATAATCGGTGGTCGCCCACCATTCCTTGTCCATAAAATCCAGGTATTTCCGTTCACCCGTCGCGGCGGTGAGCTTCGCCCATACCGGCGGGGCCATAAACAAGGCGTCACACCAACTCCATCTGTCCAGGCACAATGGAGGGTGAAACACCAGATCAACCGTCGAAGGTTCCGCCAGAATCATATCGAACCGTTTGATAATATCCGCAATCATTTTGGGGTCTTTGTGATGTTCGTACATCTCCAGGTACATCTGCCCGACGCAATGGTCGTCGGCATGGTACGGCCGTTGCCGCTGCCCTAACTTCCAGCCATTGTACTTCCCGATGCACAGCAGCCATTCCTCGTATTTATCTTCATCGGAAATCTTCGCCCAGGCGCTCATCCCCGCGTAGAGCGCTCCTGAGGTCCAACCGGCCAGATCATGGCGGCTGGGATGGTAAATCTGCCAGTCGGCGACCGCTTTCATCGCCGCCGTGACCGACGTTGCATTCATATCGGCCGAGAAGGGCTTCTTCACCATGGCATCTCCCTGTATATTATTTGGCACTTGGCATGATTCCAGCATCAAGCATAAAAAACTCAAGGCGATCGTTATAATTTGTTTCATAATGTATTCTCCTGTCTATATATAACGTCCGATGTTTATATATGAAACATTATATTTTATTATGAACATTCTAGTGACTATAATATACAAATAAAGAAAAAATTCGAGGATGTGTTATTATAACTTTACGATTAGTATCTGTTGCTTAAAAAACACGAACTACAACGGAAACCATTGAATCAAAATGGAAAAACGCATCATTGTATGCATCAAACAAACGCCCGACACACGGTCGGTAAAAATGGATGAGGCAACCGGCACGGTTATTCGCGAGGGCGTACCGGCAATTGTGAATCCGCTTGATTTATACGCCATTGAAGCGGCCCTGAATTTACGCGAAAGCTACGGTGGTGAGATTACCGCCGTAAGTATGGGGCCGGCAAAAGCCATCGAGGCGCTTCGGGAAGCCATATCCATGGGGATTGACAATGGAGTATTACTCTGTGATGGGGCTTTTGCCGGATCGGATACCTGGGCGACCAGTTACGCTTTGGCCGGGGCAATCAAACACCTCGGCGGAGTGGATATTATCCTGTGCGGCGAACGGGCGACCGACGGCGACACCGGCCAGGTCGGGCCGGGGATTGCCGCCTGGCTGGACTTGCCGGTGGCAACGTATGTTAGCACCATTGAAACCATCGAGAAAAAAACCTGCCGTCTGCGGCGCTGCGTGGAAACGGGCTACGAAACGCTGACTGCTAAACTGCCGGTAGTAGTGACAGTGGTGAAGGAAGTGAGTAATCCCCGCCTGCCGACCCTGCGGGGCAAACAACGGGCGCGGCAAGTTGACATCCCCATCCTTACCGCCGATGACCTGAAGCTGGACAAAAGCAAACTGGGCCTGCAAGGTTCGCCCACGCGAGTCGTTAAAATCGTCAAGCCGAAAATTACGCGCAAAACCACCCTGCTTACGGTGAAGAATGAAGCAACTTTGGACCAGGCGACGGGTGCACTGGCGGCCTTCATCACGGAGACCTGCAAATGACCGGCGGCGTATGGATATTGGCGGAGCAACTCGCCGGACGGCTACAGCGGGTTAGTTTTGAACTGCTGACGCGGGGGATCAAACTCGCCCGACAAAGAGCGTGCCCATTGGGAGCAATCGTCTTCGGCCAGGGCGTGGCGGCCAATGACTTACAGGCATTAATCGATTGCGGGGCGGACCGGGTTGTAGTATTTGACGCCGGGCCGCTGGAGCATTTCCAGGTGGAGCCTTACGCGGCATGTATGCTGGAAGTAATTGAACGCTACCAGCCGGAAATCCTCATTGCCGGGGCGACCACGCTGGGCCGAACGCTGATGCCATACGTGGCGATCAAGGCGAATGCGGGCCTGACCGCCGATTGCACGGGCCTGGATATCGAACCGCAAACCAATAACCTACTGCAAACCCGCCCTGCCATCGGCGGTAACATCATGGCGACGATCAAGACGCCGAACCATCGCCCCCAGATGGCGACGGTACGGCCGCATTCGACGCCACCGGCGCCGCGCCAGGCCGGACGAACAGGTGAAATTATCAAGCTCGATATGGCATTCGAACGATTAACCTCTCGGGTGCAGCGGGAAGCGTTCGAGGCCAATCCTGATAAAATAAACCTTGCCGATGCTGATGTGATCGTAGCAGTTGGCCGCGGCATCAAAAAAGCCCAGAACCTGCCGCTGATTTACGAACTCGCCGAAGCGCTCGGTGCGGCCGTAGGTGCTTCCCGCGACGTGGTGGACCGCGGCTGGCTGAGCTACCCGCATCAAATCGGCCTGAGCGGGCAAACCGTATCGCCGCAATTGTATATCGCCATCGGCGTCTCTGGCACGATTCAACACATCGCCGGGATGCAAACGGCGAAAACCATCGTCGCCATCAACCGCGACCCAGAAGCAAACATCTTCAAACTGGCGGATATGGGCATCGTCGGCGATTTGTTCGAAGTTGTGCCAGCCTTGATTGAGAAAATAAAAACGTAACCGTTCATAGTACGGCAAGCCCCTGACGAAAGTCAGGGGTCGAATGGACAAAACGCACAAAGACGCACAGGGCGTCCGACCCCCAACTATCGTTGGGGGCTAAGGCATTGGAAATCCGTGAACAGTTACAAAAAACCAATGAGTGAAGAACCCAACACAAATTATCAAAAAGTGACCGATCGCATCGTTGAAGAATTACAGGCGATTGTCGGCGAACGGTACGTCATCTACGGTGACGCGGACGCCCTGGAAGCATATTCACATGATGAGACGGGGGGCAAGCAATGGGCTCATCCGCCCGAAGTTGCGGTCAGACCAGAAACCACCGAACAAATCGCCGCTATTATGAAACTCGCCAACCGCGAGCGAATTCCGGTGACGCCGCGTGGGGCAGGATCGGGCCTGTCGGGCGGAGCGGTGCCGATTTATGGCGGGATCGTTTTACTGTCGGACCGGATGAACCGCATCCTGGAGATCGACACGGATAACCTGATGATTACCGTCGAGCCGGCCGTGATAACCAGCGAGATCAACGAACAGGTCGAGCCGTTAAGGCTGTTTTACGCCGGCTATCCCATGAGCATGGAAACCTGCTCTATCGGCGGCAACGTGGCGGAAAACGCCGGCGGCGGCAAGGCCATCAAGTACGGCGTCACCAGCCGCTACGTGCTGGGTCTGGAAGTGGTCACGCCCACCGGTGACATCGTACAACTGGGCGGCAAGCTCATCAAGGACGTAACAGGTTACAACCTGGTGCAGTTAATGGTTGGGTCGGAAGGCACACTGGGGATATTCACAAAAATCACGCTTAAGCTGCTGCCGTTACCCCAGGCCCAGGTAGACTTATTGTGCCTCTTCTCCTCGCCCGAACAGGCCATCGGCGCCGTGACGACCATAATAACTGCCTGCGGCATCATCCCCACAGCCGTGGAATTCATCGATCGTCAATCCTTCGAGGCGTCCTGCAAATACCTCAATGAAACACTACCGTATCAGGATGCCGGGGCGATGTTGCTGATTACGCTGGATGGGCATTCGCCCGATCAGGTGCAAAACGATTACGAGGCCGTGGGTGAAAAATGTATGGAACTGGGCGCAACGGAGGTTTATGTGGCCGACAATCCCACCACCTCAGAACGCATTTGGCGCATCCGCCGCAACATCCCCGAGGCGTATAATCTCATCACTCAACGGCAAAGCGGTGAGGATATCGTCGTACCGCCCGCATCGATTCCCCAATTGGTGGCCAAAATCAGAAGATTGGCCGAAAAGTACGACGTACTCATTCCCACGTACGGCCACGCCGGCGACGGCAACCTGCATTCCCGGCTCGTGTCTAAGCCGGAATGGTCCGATGAGTACTGGAATGAGCTATTACCCCGGTTGCAAACGGAATTGTATCAGTTGACCGCCCAACTGGGCGGGCGCATCTCCGGCGAACACGGCATCGGCCACAAACGCAAAAAATACCTCGCCCACGTCGTCTCGCAGGAATACATCACCATGCTCCGCGCCATCAAACGGGCGCTGGATCCCAATAACATTCTCAATCCCGGAAAAATTTTCGATATGGAACCCTCATCTACGGAGTCCATTACATGAAAAGCTGGATGCTCACCGATATCCGTCAGATGGAACTGCGGGATATCCCACAGCCGACGATCCAAGACGACCATGACGTGCTAATCAAAATGGCTGCGGTGGGCGTGTGCGGTTCGGATGTGCATTATTACACCACCGGACAGATCGGTTCGCAGGTGGTGCAGTATCCCTTCACTGTCGGCCACGAATGCGCCGGCGTCGTGGAACAGGTCGGTAAAGCCGTCAGCCGCGTTAAACCCGGCGACCGCATCGCCATCGATCCGGCGATGAGTTGTTACGACTGCGATCAGTGCCGCGCGGGGCGGCACCATACCTGCCGCAAACTGCGTTTTCTGGGCTGTCCCGGCCAGGCGGCGGGGAGTTTAAGCGAATACATCGTCATGCCCGACAAAAGTTGCTACCCCATCCCCGACAGCATGTCGTTCGATCAGGCGGCGATCTCGGAACCGCTGGCAATTGGGTACTACGTGGTAAAACGAGTCAACCTAAAGAACGGGGCGAAGGCGGCCATATTCGGCAGCGGCCCTATTGGCCTGAGCGTGCTGCTATCAGCGCGGGCTATGGGAAAACACACCATCTACATGACCGACCGCATCGACGCCCGGGTGGAGCACGCCCGCCGCAGCGGCTGCGACTGGTCGGGTAATCCCTATAAACAGGATATTGTCGGCGAAATTACCGCGGCGGAACCGCTGGGACTGGATGTGGTCTTCGAATGCTGCGGCCAACAGGAGGCGCTCGACCAGGGCGTCCGATTGCTAAAGCCCGGCGGCGCCTTGATGATGGTCGGCATTCCAGAAGTGGATCGCGTGAGTTTCACGTGTGACCAGATGCGGCGTAAAGAGCTTTCGCTGCTTAATATCCGCCGGCAGGTGGATTGCACCGGCCCGGCCCTGGACCTGATCGCAACGGGTCGGGTCAACGTCGATGCCATGATTACCCATCATCTGCCGTTTATGCAGGTAGATGAGGCTTTTGACCTTGTCGAGCATTACCGCGACGGCGTCATCAAGGCGATGATAACTTTTTAAGCAATAATTTTATTTTGGTTTCGATTTGGTTTATGCACCACCGACGGATATAATAAAATAGGACAATGAAAGATAAAAATAACAACATCGAAGAAAACGATTTACGGATTATTCGCTGCCGAATGCTGGGCCACGAGGTAACGTTCGCTTACTGCCGCGGCGGCGGCGCCCGACCCGCCGGGGAACAGTTGCCCTGCCAGAAAATATTCGACTGCTGGTTCGAACAATTCGCCGTGGAAGATTATATGAACCGGCACTACACGCCCGAACAAATCGCCCAAATCACCCGCCCCTCGCAACCCAAACTCGCCAGCATCATCGAAATGGCCCAAAAAGCGATAGCGGACAATCGTCAAAAAGGTGAAAATTCGGACGCTTCATAAGCCCTGGAGCGATTTTTCCCATCTAAGAAATCTAAGGCGTTTCTTCAAATCGCGTCTTGAAGCTTAATGGTACGATTAAGACGGCACAGGGGGCTTTGCGGGCGATTTTTTCGGCAACGTTGCCGAAAAAGGTCTGGTGGATGCTCCCGCCGTGGCCTTGCCGGCCGATGACGATAAGGTCGACATCGTTCTCTTCAGCAAATTCCAGAATTACCTGATCGGCCCGGCCCACACGAAACACCACCTCATGGGCCGCCTCGGCGGGAATATGCGAAAGGTACGCATCCTGTATTTTTTCATCGATGTCATGACGCGCCTTGTCGTCCACATTGTCCACTTCGTAAATATAGGTTTTCCAGAACTGCGCTTCGGTTTCCGGGATAACATGCAGGAGGTAAAGAACGGTTCCGGGGCGACGACATGCGGCGTCGAGTGCGAACGAAAACGCGAAATCGGCGTTTTCCGAAAAATCCGTGCAGAACAGAATGCGACGATAATACGTTACGGAGCGTTCTTCCGTCATGATACACTCCTGCGGCCGTCCGCCGAGGGATAAATTAATGCATTAAATTCGGCAAAAACGTCGCCAGCGACGGAAACATCACCAAAATCGCCGCCGCGACAATCAACGCCGCCAAAAACGGCAATGCGCCTTTAAACACGGTTTGCAACGGCACATCGCGGGCGATGCCGCTGACAACATAGACGCACACACCCACCGGCGGAGAAATCACGCCCATTTGCGTCACCACGACAATCATCACGCCAAACCAGATAGGATCGTAACCCAAGCCGGTAACCACGGGATGAAAAATGGGAATCGTGAGCAATATCAAGGCCAGGGCGTCCACAAAACAGCCCGCCACCAGGTAAAATGCGATAATCATGGCGATGATGACCGCACCGGGCAGAGATAAGTGCGCCAGCCATTCGGCCAGTTCAAAGGGAATGCGGGTTATTGCCAGGAACCGGCCAAAAACCACCGCACCGGCGACAATAATCATCACCATGCAGGCGGTGCGCATGGTTTCACGTAATGATTGCACAAACGCCTTGAAGTGAAGCTGTCGTTGCACCAGGGCAATAATGATGCTGCCCATGGCACCAATGGCCGCGGCCTGGGTGGGCGTGAACCAACCTAAAAACATGCCGCCCATCACCACGATAAAAAGAATCAACGTTTCCAGCACACCCAGTAGTGAATTAAATTTTTTACCGTAACTTGTCGGCGGCGCCGGAGGTCCCAGTTCCGGACGACGCTTGCAGCACCAATAGATAGTCAGGCAAAACAATAACGCAATCATGATGCCGGGAACAATACCGGCAATGAATAGCGCCCCAATGGATTGCTCCGTAAGGATGGCATAGACGATAAAAACCACACTGGGCGGTATCAACATTCCCAGGCTGCCGCCGGCGGCGACGCTGCCGCAACCCAGTTCCATGCTGTAGCGATAGCGTTTCATTTCGGGCAGCGCTACCGCAGCCATGGTGGCGGCCGTCGCCGGACCGGACCCGCAGATTGCTCCAAAAACGGTGCAGGCTCCCACCGTCGCCATCGCCAGTCCGCCCGGCAGCGGCCCCAGCCAGTGATAAGCGGCATTGAACAAACGACGACTGATACCGGAATGAAACGCCACCTGTCCCATCAACACGAACAAAGGAATCACGGTGAGGCTATGTGAGGTAAAAATATCGTAAAAATCGGCCGCCAACATGCTTAAGGCCGCCTGCGGCGAAACCACCAAAGCAAATCCCACCAATCCCACCAGCGCCATGGCGAAGGCCACCGGCATACTCGCCGCCAACAGCACCAGCAGCACGATGCAGCCCAGAATGCCGATTTCAAATGGGGTCACGGTTTGATCATCTCCCGGCCGGGATGCGTCATATTATACAAAATCACCAGAACCATCACTCCAAAGGAAAACGCCGCCAGGTATGGCAGCCAAAATACCGGTAATTGCAACGTCATACTAACCACACCGTTTTCCTTGAGCATTGCTCCGTAAATAATATTGCGCCACACCAGACAGCCGAACAGCCCCATCCCCAAAAGACGAACTATCACATCGATAATAATTCGGCCGCGGCGGGACATTTTATGAAAAAAATACTCGACGGCCACATGCCCCTTGACCGCCGTGGTGTAGGGCAGCGCCGAAATAATCGTCACTCCGCCGGCGAGTTTCACAATATCCAAAGCACCAACAAATGACCATTCGCACCAGCCAAAGCGGTTCAATACGCCCACCACCACGTCGAAACAAGTCACCAGCATCATGGCGGCAATGCTTAACGCCGCAAGAACGGCAAACAGGCATACAATACCGCGAAGGCAAACATTATATGCCCCAGCGATTTTCGCCGGGAAGGATGTTGTCGGGCCGGTGGAAGTCATGTCATATTATTGGGCCAGGCGTTCCTGAATGTCGGCCAAAAATGCCTTGCCCGGCAAGCCTTTGGCTTCGGTTTGCTCAATATATTCATCCAAAATCGGCTTTACACGGTCACGCCAGAGTTGCTTTTGTTCCTCGGACAAATCAATCATTTCTCGATTCAAGGATTTCACGAATTCGCGGCCTTCTTCGTCGGCCTGATCCCAAGCCTGGCCGTGCTTATCGACCCATTCAGCACTGACTTCGGAAAATACCTTCCGGACGTCCGCAGGAAGCGCATCCCATTTGGCCTTGTTCATTACCACGTACATCGCGGTGGTATAACCGATGGTGGACGTATCGGTGACGCACTCAATCACCTCGCCCTGCTTCCAGCCTTTAAGGGTTTCGATAGGACAGAAGGTCGCCTGCACGACATTTTTTTGTAACGCCTCATAAGTTTCCCCCTGGCTCATTGCTACAGGCGTGGCGCCGAGCGCTTCCACGACTTTGGCTGACAGTCCCGTACCGCGAACTTTCATGCCGGCCATGTCTTCCAGCGTACGCACCGGCTTCTTTGACGCCAGGATACCCGGGCCATGGGCGTGAATATAAAGACAATGCGTATCAGCCAATTCCTCAGGTTGATATTTCTGGGCCATGGCTGTGGCGATGCGGGTGGCGGTCAGACCATCGGGATAGCCCAAAGGAAGATCCAAACCTTCCAACAAAGGAAACCGACCTCGGGTATAAGCGAAACAACTCATGCCGATATCACAAATACCGTCCACAACGCCCTCGTAGGTCTGTGGAGCCGGCCTAAGGGAGCCGCCGGCGTAAATCGTGATTTTTACTCGCCCATCGGTGCGCTTATTGATTTCATCGGCCCACGCCTGAGCGGTTTTACATTGAATGTGCGTATCCGGAAAAAACACCGCATAGGAAAGCTCGACGGTCTCCGGCTTGGTGACGGCTTCTTCACTTTCCGTCTTACCTTTACAGCCGGTAATAACCAACATCCCCACCAGACACAGAAAACCTGCCGCCAGCCATCCACGTCGAAAAAGTAAGGTATTCATGCCAGAACCTCCATCAGGTAAAGAACCAGATTCAGCGTTGCCACACCAACGACGGGGACAAAACCGCCGAACCGAAATATCTCGAGTATTTTACCTCTCTATTATTCCCAGTGCAATCCTTATAATAAACATCCTTTACGACTTTTTTCCGCCACCTCAGACCTTTATTCAATCTTTAATGTACGAATGTCGCAGGCAGGCGGAGGAAACTGCGGGTCCATCTCTTCGAGCGTTTCCAGAAGAATGCGCGACAAGGCCAGATTGCGAAACCATTTGTGATTGGCGGGAATGACATACCACGGCGCATATTTGGTGGAACATTTTTCCAAAACGTCCTCGTAGGCGCGCATATAATCGTCCCAGTAGCGGCGCTCCTCGAAGTCAGCCAGGCTGATCTTCCAGTGTTTGTCAGGATCGTCCACGCGAGCCTTGAGCCGTTCAAGCTGTTCATCTTTACTGATATGCAGGTAAAATTTCAGGATATGAACACCCTGGGCCGCAAGCATTTTTTCAAAATCATTGATCTGGGAAAAACGTTTCGACCAGACTTTCCTGGGCACAAGATGATGCACCCGCACAACAAGGACATCTTCATAATGGGAACGGTTGAAGATGCCGATTTCGCCCTTGCCGGGCACGGCCCGATGCACCCGCCACAGAAAATCATGGGCCAGCTCCACCGGCGTGGGCGCTTTGAATGACGTCACCCGGCAACCTTGCGGATTTAACGGCCCCATGACATGGCGAATAGCTCCATCCTTGCCGCCGGCGTCCATCGCCTGCAAAATGATCAGCACCGAGCGGCGGTTTTCGGCGTACAATCGATATTGCAACTGCGATAAACGTTCGCATGTTTCCTGCAGCATTTCCTTGGCCTTATGTTTATCGTCATAACCGGCCGTATTGTCAGGATTCCAATCCTTGAGCTTAACACCATGGCCGGGCTTCACCTGAAATTTATCCCGAAGCTTCATCTCATCGCCTTTCATACGGTTGGGCTTTTCAGCGGCTTGAATCGTTCCCGTGTTCGCCGTGCCCTTTGAGCGGCCTGCAAGGCTTGTTGGTGGAATACCTCTTGAGCCTGGACCGCTTCGCCGTGACGGGGAACTTTCTCGTAAACGCCATCGGACCGCAAGCGCCAGGCTTTGACGTTATCGGCAAAAAACGTTTCCAGAATGGCCAGTAGTCGCCGCTGCAGCGATGCGTTTTTGATGGGAAACAGAATTTCCAACCGCTTATCCAGATTCCGCGTCATCCAGTCAGCGCTGCTGAGATATATTTCCTCATGGCCGGCGTTGCGGAAGTAATAAATGCGAGCGTGTTCGAGATAACGGTC
>JAFGBA010000172.1 GCA_016933395.1 Sedimentisphaerales bacterium
AAAAATGAAAAAGTTTTTGGCAATTTTAGTTGTTCTTGCTCTCGCTGTTCCGGCTATGGCGCAGGACAATATTACCATCTCGTTTGACAACACCACCGCTGGTCAGTTGACCATTAGCTGGGATGCAACCGGGGCCACCAACGGCGGCCCGGTGGGTTTCGCCCTGGCCGTTGTTTGTTCGGCCGGTCAGATCGATGATGTCGAATTTCCAGTTGATTCATTCTTCGATGTGTACATCGATTTGGCTTATGATATGGAAACGGCCACTCCCGGAAGCTATACCTATGGCGCTGGTACGGCCGCCGATGCGGTTGCCGATCCTGCCGGTCCTGGCGTAATCGCTCTTCCGGCGACGGATTTCGTGTTGAGTTTTGCCGGTCTGGGCGGCACCTCCGCTCCTCCGACCGATCCCCCATTGACCGGATCGATCACTATTACCAGTGATGCTGGCGCAACGGTGGATGTTGACGTGGATACCCTGCGCGGCGGCGTGGTTAACAAAGGCGGCGTGATGAACGTCATCGGTCTGCCGACGACCGGTATTGTGATTCCTCCTAAAGGTTGCGGTTGCCCCGGTGACGTGTATCCGTGGGGTGGTCGCGACAATTACGTGACGTTTGATGACCTGGGCGAATTGGCTTATAGGCTGGAAATCAGTGGATGGTTTATTATGCCCGGCGATCCCAACTGGGATGACTGCGGCGATGTCTATCCGCCCGGAGCAATTGATGGCTATATTACGTTTGATGATCTTGGTCAATTGGCCTATGATTTGGAAGTCGCAGGCTGGTTCATCGATTGCAGCACATTGTAAGGTAGTTTGGTTAAACAGTGTTAAAAAAATGCTACCGGAGGAAAATGTCCTGATGTAAGGCGTTCCAAAAGGTAGCGGGAGAAAGATAAGAAGGAGATTGCGATGAAGAAGTTGTTAGCGTTAGTTTTAGTATTAGGTATGGCATCGGTAAGTTTCGGTGTCGTGAATCTGGGCGTTGAGACGAAAAACGGCGAAGCAGTCGATTTTGTGCCAGGCCAGATTATCGAGGTTGAAGGCAGTGACATACTCATGATCAACGTCACAGCTGATTTTCCCGTTCGCCAGGTAAATATTTGGCAAGTGAACGATAACGGTGAAGGTTCAGCGCTGGGTGTCGTTTCTGCGCCGTATGTTACAAACTCTGCTTTAAGCATTGGCATTAAGGCGGGCGATGGCGCCAACATGAATGGCAAGCTGTTTGCTCCAAGTTTGACAACCCCCATTTACGCCTTCCAAGGTATTTCTGCAGGCGTAAGAGTTGCTCCCGGCGAAGATATTATCAGCTTTATGTATCACGTGCCGGAAGGTTTGCTGCCTTCGACATTCATCACGATCGAAGTGTTCAGCAAAAGTACAACTCCCACGGCTCTCAGTGGTGTAAAGGATGAGGCTAATGTGCTTCATACCATTGATGCTCTGACACTGCATGTAATTCCCGAACCGATGACTCTGACCCTGTTGGGTCTGGGCGGTCTGGGTCTGCTGCGTCGTCGTCGCTAATTTTTTTAGCGCATTTGATTGGTTTGTTTAAGACCTGAAAAACGGAGCAGGTAATTTAACCTGCTCCGTTTTCTTTTTTATATCAACCTTTGGTTTTGGCTAAAAGTTGAGGTGAGGGGAGCGTTTCTTTTTTTATTTTTATTGCAGAAGGTGGGGCGAATAGGCCGATAGATGGTTATGTTAAGGGGCGGCCCGACGGGGGCTGGCTCGTTGAAGTTTAATCTTTTATTTTACATTTATGAAATAGGCGACAACCCAGGCGTTATCGATGTCTTGGGCGGAGCCGTTGTATCTTGCTCACCATGCAGCGTCTGCAAGAACGAGTATTTACGCTGTGCATCGCTGTAAAGGCGCAGCCATTCCGCGGACTCGCGCAGGGGATGCTGTGCGCCTTTGGGCAAGCGAATATAAAGCAAAAGAACACGGGTTACATCTATCACCACTTTTTTGAAAGGAGACACACTCATGGCCAAACGCAGGATACCCACCAAGCCCGCCGAATTGCGCGATCAGATGATGCAGGCGGCCACCGCCATCGGCGCTGAGGCGAACTGGCCGGCGACCGCGCCGACCCAACTCGAGGTCGGCAACCTCGCGGGCAATCTCTACAACTCCATCACGGAGGTGGATAACCTCAAGGCGCAACTCGCCCAGGCGCGGGCTACGCTGCGGACGCAGCGCGATGAGGGCGTTGAGATGATGCAGCGTGTCGACGCCGTCACCGACGGCCTCTACGGCCCCGACGGCGCCCAGAAAAACAACTTCGGCCTGCCGCCCAAGAAGACCACGCCCGGTGCTTCCGAGCCATTGGGACAGGTGATTATCACCCTCGTCGCCGACGGCACAGCGCCCGCGTCGATCTTTCTCGACTGGGACACGGACGCCGGCGCGGCCGCCTACCAGGTGGAATGGTACACCGACGCCGCCCTCACCCAGCAGGTGGGCAACGCCGCCGTCAGCGAAAGCGAATACGAGATCGCCGGTCTGACCGCCGCCCAGCAATACTGGATGCGGGTCCGCGGCGTCCGCGGCAGCGAGTACGGTCCCTGGTCCGACCCGGCCACCCGCGTGGCGAACATATAGCGGTCACGGACCGTTTTAACGCCGCGGTCGACCGGAGGGAACCCGGTTCCTTCGGAACCTGCTCATTGTTTGCATCAAAAACACTCGCAGAATTTCGACAGGATTGACAAGATGAACATGATTTAACAAAAAATTTTTTTCATCGTGTAAATCTTGTTCATCCTGTCCCTTTTCTTTTCAGTCAGTCTGTAATTAGGCCAGCGCGGGCTATAAATATCCTCACCCCGTCTGTCAGAGTACTCGCGCCGGCCGTCTGAGTACTTGCGCAGCCCGTCTGAGTACTCGCGCCGTCTGTAAAAGTACTTTTGCCGTCCGTAAGAGTCCTCGCGCAGGCCGTAAAACCACTTTTGCAGGCTGAAAATCCACTCATGCAGGCTGAAAAACCACCCGCGCAAGCCGAAAAATGCTCTTTTTAGCCAAAAAACGAAGGTGAACAAGCCGTCAACTAATTATAACATCTTATTTGAAAAGATGTTATGTTGCAATTCCCCTTTTTCTTAAAAATCTTCGGTCGGCCGATGTAGGACCTGCCGCCGGGATAAAATAAATCCCCCATCAAAATGTGATTTTATTGCTTTTCCCGGCACTCTGTGGTAAACTGGCCGGTGTAGTGTTCCCAGGAATCAGGAAGATTTCGGGATGGTCGCCCCGGCATTCCTGATAGTTCTTTACCATCACGTTAGCCAAAGTCTTTGGTAGATAAAATGGGATTGTATGTCTGCTGGTCTTTAGCGCTATCGGAGGAAGAATTTCTAAAAAAGGTTTTTTTATTGGGGATTACAGAAAGGAGCGGTGGTCGTGAAAAAGGCAATGGTGTTGATGATGGTGGGCGTCCTGGCCGCGGCGGCCATGGCGCAGGATAGCATTGTGATATCGGTTGACAACTCTACGCCGGGAGAGCTAACCATCAACTGGGATGCAACCGGCGCTGCTGATGGTGGGGCGGTGGGATTTGCTATTGCAGTGACTTGTTCGGTCGGCGTGATCGATGAGATTGTGGATGTGCATCCCTTCTACGATATATATATCGATGGGGCATATTATGAAATAAATTTTGGGGATGGCTATACTTATGGCGAAGGCGATTTGGATGACATCGCCGCCAATCCCGTCGTTCCCGGCGTAATACCGTTGCCGGCGAGTGATCTCGTGCTGAGCTTTGCCGGTCTGGGCGGAACCACGCCTCCGCCGGCGGAGCCGCCGCTGGTGGGTTTCATTACCATCGCCAGCACGGATGGGGCGACAGTGGATATTGATACAGGCTCCATTCGTGGCGGCGTGGTCAATAAAGGCGGCGCGATGAACGTCACCGGCCTGCCGACCACAGGTATTGAAATTAATCCGGAAGGCTGTGATTGTCCCGGTGATGTGTATCCGTGGGGTGCTCGTGATTACGCTGTGACATTCGATGACCTGGGCGAATTGGCCTACAGGTTGGAAATCGGCGGTTGGTTTATTCAGCCCGGTGACGCCAACTGGGATGATTGCGGAGATGTTTATCCGCCGGAAGCTCCTGATGGTTATATTACCTTCGATGATCTTGGCCAACTGGCGTTTGATTTGGAAAATACATGGTTCTGGTACTATGTATGTTTCTAATATATTGGAAAGAGTTACTGTTGGGATAACAATCGATAGGATTGTTAGCGGATGCTGTTTTGACGGAACGGGATTTCCAAGTTTAGGGATGAGAAAGAAGAAGGAGTGCCTGATATGAAAAAGATATTTTTACTTATGGCGTTTTTTGCGTTTACTGCACCGGTACTGGCGCTGGACAATATCACCATCTCGATTGACAACACCACCGCCGGTGAGCTGACCATAAGCTGGGACGCCACGGGCGCTGGCTATGGCGGCCCGGTGGGTTTCGCCCTGTTGATCAGTTGTTCGGCCGGTCAGATTGACGGGATCACGGCGGTCGATTCATTCTTCGATGTGTTCATCGATTTGGCTTATGATATGGAAACGGCCACCCCCGGCAGCTACACCTATGGCGCCGGTACTCTGGCGGACATCGCCGCCGATCCTGATGGTCCCGGCGTGGTTGCCCTTCCGGCGACGGATCTCGTATTGAGCTTTGCCGGTCTGGGCGGCACATCCGCTCCTCCAGCCGATCCCCCATTGACGGGTTCAATCACCATTTCCAGCCCTGCCGGCGCTACGGTGGATATCGACGTGGATCCCCTTCGCGGCGGCATCGTCAATAAAGGCGGCGTGATGAACGTTATCGGTTTACCGATTGAGGTTCCTATGGGATGGCATCCGCCATGCCTCTGTCCCGGTGATGTGTACCCGTGGGGTGCTCGTGACAATTACGTAACATTTGATGATTTGGGTGAATTGGCTTATATCCTGGAGCTCAAAGGTTGGTTTTTGTGGTTTGGTGATGAATATTATGATGAATGTGGCGATGTTTATCCGCCCGGAGCGCACGATGATTACATTACCTTCGATGATCTTGGACAATTGGCCTTTGACCTGGAAGTCGCAGGCTGGTTCATCGATTGCAACTAAGAATAGTTCAAAAGGAATAAAATATTCACGCCTAGTAGGTAAGGAATATATGCTATGAAAAATCTCTTCGCGATTATGTTGGTTCTGAGTGTGTCATCAAGCGGTTTTGGCGCTATGGCGTACTTATGTGTTGATGAACATAACGGATGTCCGGTTGGTACGATGGATCCATATTATTTTGTTAGCCCAAGTGATATGCTTTTGATCAGTGTTAAAGCTGATTTTCCCGTCCGCCAAGTGCAAGTATGGCAGGTGAATGATAATGGCGAAGGCGATGCGCTGGGCGTTGTTTCTGAGCCGTACTATACAAATTCAACACTGAGCATAGGAGCGAAAGCCGGCGATGGCGCCAACGCCAATAACAAGCTGTTTGCTGCAAGCTTGACAACACCGGTTTATAGCTTCCAGGGTATCGGAGCAGTTGTAACAGTTGACCCTGGTGAACCTATCATCAGTTTTATGTATCACGTTCCAGAGAGTTTACCTTGGGGATATGTTGTAACTCTCGAAGTTTTCAGCAAGTTGACTACTCCCACAGCCATTAGCGGCGTGAAGGATACCAATAATGTTCTTCATTCTATCGACGCCCTAAATTTGGTTCCCGAGCCGATGACACTGAGTCTGTTGAGTCTAGGCGGGCTGGTTCTGCTGCGGCGACGTTGTGCATAAAGTCGAAGGCCTAGCGCTGGGTGTTGTTTCTGAGCCGTATTATATTAATCCGTTATTAGACTTTGGCTCCAAAGCGGGTGATGGCGCCAACGCCAATGGCAAGCTGTTTGCCGCGAGCTTAACGTTGTCGGTGTATAGCTTCCAGGGTATCACCTTGGGAGAAAAGGTCGCCCCCGGCGAGACGGTAATAAGTTTTATGTATCACGTACCGGAACCATATGCTACTGATATTATAACCCTCGAAGTTTTTAGTAAGTTTAGTACTCCGGACGCTATTAGCGGCGTGGAGGATACTGATTATATTGTTCATCCTATCGATCCTATTTATTTATATTTAATTCCTGAACCAATGACTCTGAGTCTGCTGGGTTTAGGCGGGCTGGTTCTGCTGCGGCGTCACAGATAAATGTTATAATTAAAAACGGGACAGACTGGCAAATCTGTCCCGTTTTATTTTTACGAATAGGGCGGTTTAGATTTAAGAAGCCTGTGGATTTTTCAGGGCTTCAAGCTCTTTCTTTAATTCGGCATTTTCCTTCTTTGCTTGTCGTAATTGTTCCACCAATTTATCAAGTTGGTCAGTTAAGGTTTCAATAAAGCGATTTTGGCTGCTTAGTACCTCATTCAGCTTATCAGCCTTTGCCGCTTTTTCCGCAAGCTGGGCTTTTTCCTGGCGGCATTTAATAAGCTCTTGATTTTCACACCCCAGAGCTACAAGCATCATACCGAGACAGATGATCATTAAAAATTTACGCATGTAAGTACCTCCGATATTCGATTTAGTATAGGTTTTTGTCATAGATACAATTCGCATTAAGTCTATACACTTGCTTAACTACTGTCAAAAGAAAAGTTTAGGAGCATCAGTTACCCCAATCATGGGCCAGGATGGTGAAATCCTCCAGGTCGATTCGGTTGTCGTTATTCAGGTCCGCCGCCAGGTCGGGAGATGTATCCAGCCAGCTTTCGGCCATAACGGCCAAATCCAGGACGTTCAGCAGGCCGTCAACATTGATATCACAGATCATTAGCTCATAAGCGCCGATGTCAAAGGCGTTATAATAAGGGCGGGCATTGCCATCAAAGTCGGTAGGAGTCAGGGTGGAGGTTTGACCGGCATCGCGGCAGCCGGAGGCGTAGCCGATGTGGTAATTACCGATATTCCAGACATCGTCATTCGGGTCGGGTGTGCCTTGGTTGTCCCAGCCGCCAGCGTCCACAAAAACAGGGTCAGCGGAGATATTGCCGTCCACGCCGGTCAGGTCGCTCAGGTCTCCCAGGTAATTGCCGTCGGCGTGGTTCCAAAGGTTGTTGAACAGAATGAGCGGTGAACAGGCGGTGGCATAGATGCCGCCGCCGGGATGGTTATCCGCCAGGACATTATTGGTGATGGTGGGATTGGCCGACCAGGCAACGCCGATGCCGGCTCCTTCGGTCAGAAGGCAACGATTGCCGACGATGGTGTTATTGACTATCTGGCTGGTAGTGGCGTTTTGGATCCAGATGCCGCCGCCGCGTAAAGCCTGATTACCGCAGATCAGATTATTACGGACGATTACATCACCTTTTATGATGCCGATGCCGCCGCCGCGTCCCTGGGAGCCTTCCGCATGGTTGCCGGAGATGATATTCCGCTCAACCAGACTGCCGGTATTATCCCAAAGCCAGATTCCCGCGCCGTAACCGTTGAGTGTGGCCCGATTACTGATAATTTCATTATCTACAACAGTAACACGTGATTTGCTGAAAGCGTAAATACCTCCGCCGGCTTCACCATCAGTATGGTTATAGGAAATAACGTTTCCCTGGATCAAACACCATGATCCCGGACCGTTGTGGAAGCCGCCCCCGGCATTGTCGGCGAAATTATTAACCACGGTATTATAAAGAAAGGAGCCTTGGGAATCGTCCCGATTGTCGATTCCCCCACCATATCGGTCTGCCATGCAGTTGGTTATGTAATTATACATGACGACAGGGCTGGAGAAATTGCCTACATGGACGCCGCCGCCGAATTCCCCATGGCCGTTTTGGAGACGAAAACCGGCAAGGGCTGCAGTTTCATCCTCACCGGAAATCAGCTTAACGCAGCTATCATTTTCCCCGCCATCAATGATGGTATGCTGTACAAAACTATTATCCAAAGGATTTAAACTTCGCAAGCGGATGTTTTTTCCGGAAAAATTAATATTTTCTAGATAAACACCACATCGAACAACAATTTCATCATCACTGTTGGCGGTATTGATGGCCGCTTGGATCGTGGTGAGGTCATCAGGAACCGTTATAGCGTGAAATTCCTGCGGCCCCATATCGACGGTAGCGCCAATAACGCGATTGTCACCATCGAAATCAGCGGTCAATCCAGGCGGCAGCACGGTATTATCGCCGGTGTTGATGCAGGGCGAACCGGGATTAAGTTCATGAAGTGTGAAAGGCGCCGGCAAGGTCGGAGCTATGTTGGGATCAGCGCTGATATTGCCGTTGATACCCGTTAAATCGGATAAGGCGCCGCCGTAATTACCGGAAGTGTTATTCCAAGTGTTATTATATCCAATAGCGGGTGTTGCGCCGACAATGGTGTAAATACCGATAGGGCCATTGTTGTAGATGATGTTATTCATCACGATATCGTGACCGCCAGCGCCAATGTAAATCACACCTTCAACGGAGACCGGATTCATTAATTTCTGCTGGGTGATTAGATTATTGAGAATCAAGCCTGTTGAATTTGCAGCAGTGCGAACGGCGGCGTTGGAGGTGTTTGTTTCTGAGTTGGAATTGTCAACGAATATATTACAAGCTATGACGGGGGACAAATTAACAAACTCGTAAATTACGCCGCCATAAGATGAGTCACAAGGATTTCCCGCATAATAATTATGCGTAATATTCGCATTGGAATTATCCGCGAGGTATACGCCTGAACCCAGATAGCTGCAACGGTTGCCTTGAAAAATATTGTAATGAATTTCTGGAGAGCAGGCCACTCGGCAAAAGACGCCGCCGCCGTACCAGCCGGCGTAATTGTTTTCGAAGGTGTTG
>JAFGBA010000173.1 GCA_016933395.1 Sedimentisphaerales bacterium
CGAGAAGCAAGGATGCCCTCAAAACAATTATTTAGAGGTCAAAGGAATTTTATTACTTGACTTTGAGTTCTTCATAGGTGGTTAAAAATACTGGATTCCCGCATGCGCGGGAATGACGATGGGAGATAAAGCATGAGTAATAGTGAAATGAACAGCGGCGTGGATGTGGCGCGAATCGAGCGAGCGGTGCGAGAAATTCTGCTGGCGATTAACGAGGATCCGGATCGCGAAGGTTTGCAAAAAACGCCCAGCCGGGTGGCGCGAATGTACGCGGAGTTGTTCGCCGGCGGGGCGGCGGACCCGCGGCGGCACGTTTCCAATGTTTTTCAGGAAAACTACGACGAGATCGTATTGCTCAAGGATATTCCTTTTTACAGTATGTGCGAACATCATTTGCTGCCGTTTATGGGCCAGGCGCATATCGGTTATATGCCGCGCGGCAAGGTGTTGGGCGTCAGTAAACTGGCGCGGATCGTCGATGATTTTTCCCGTCGGCCGCAGGTGCAGGAGCGGCTCACCACGGAAATCGCCGAATTTATCATGTCCGAGATCGACGCCCGCGGCGTAGCCGTGGTGCTGGAGGCGACCCATACCTGCATGACCATTCGCGGGGTCAAAAAGCCGGGATCAGTGATGGTGACCTCGGCGATGCTGGGCGCGTTCCGCTCTGACGCCCGCAGCCGGGCGGAAGTAATGGGGCTGCTGCGCGGCTGATTCCTAAAATTGTTATCAGGGATTATCGTCGTGGATGGGGCCGTGCCAGTCGGGCAGATTCAGGTTTTCATCCAGTTCGCCGGTGTAATACATGCGTCCCAGGTAACGAGTGTTAATATTACCGGAAACGTTGGCGTCAGTGTTGACGATGAAATTGCGATTGCCATTGAGATAACCAACAAGGATACGTTGGATGCGCAATGGCGCCGAAATGGTGGTGTTTTCCAGGCCGTCTTCGGCGATGATATTGGTGACAATGCCTGAACTGCAACTAATCGAAGCGTTGATTATTTTGCCGGTGGCGTTGACGTCGCCCAATCCATAGGATGCGGAGATGCCGCCAAGAAAGTCGCCGCCGCTGAAACCTTCGTTTTCACCGCGGCGCTGACCGTCGCGGGTGTAACCCGCACGGACACGAAAGACGCGTTGACCATTGATAACCGCATCGCAATCACCGCCGGTGCAGACATCCATAATTATACCACCGGTGTTGATGGCGTAAATGTAGGTGGAATTGTCCATATCGCCGAAGGTGTAAACTCGTCCGACATAACGCCCACCGTCAACGTATGCCCCCAGCATACTGCCGGTGTATAATTCCACAGAACGTACGCCGCCGGTGCTATAAAACGTACTGTTATAAACATCACCTTGAGAGACAGTTACCTGACCGAGGCTATAAGCCATAATCAGGCCGCTTTCGTCAAAGGCGATATCTTCGTTATCTTCATTGTCAACAATAAATTCCTGCATGCCGCCGCCGAAGAAACCGGTGTTTTGCACCACCCCGCCGATATGCACCGAGCGATAGAAATTGGTGCTGGAGGAGCCGAGAAAGGTCATATTACGGACGTCGCCGGCGACGTCCAGGGTCATTAAACCCGCCGCCGAGAAGACGTGTTGAACGTCGGCGTCGTCACCACCAAGGTTGTCAGCCTGAACGTTGAAATATCGCGTGTTGGGCGTAACGATATCATTGGCGTCACCAAGAACGGTATCGAACACGAATGTGGGCAGGGTCGATTCATTGACGATGCTCTCTACAACGCCGGGGAAGGTCAACGTTCGCAATGAGCCATCGAAACTCAGTTCGCGCAGGTGCAGCATGGTATTTGCGGGTGCGGTGGCGTCCATGGCGACATGCGTTGTCAGGGAGGCGCCTTCCAGCGTTAAACGTAAAAGTTGTGAGACGGTGTTGTCAGTGTCGATAGGGGTGGCCAGCAATTTAGCCTGACCAGAACCTGTCAGGGTCAGGCTGATTTCCCCGCCGCCTTCGGCCGGCAGGATGAGGGGGCTTTGCGCCGAAGTGATGGTAAAGATCGATGAAAGCGATGCAACCTCTTCATTGTTCGCCTGGGCGAGCAGATGATCCTTAGCCGTCCAGACCAGGTCGGTAAGTTCCGTATTTTCACTATTGAAAGCGTTATCGATGACTACTGCTGTCTGAAAAGTGCTAAATGATGCAAAAATTTCGTTTTCATCATCGCGCACGCCGCGGACGATGGCGGAGTCTGGTTGTGAAAAAAGATACAATTCACCTTGTTCGTCAAACGTTATAGGAAGATAACCGTCGTTATTGTCATCGGCCATAAACGGGCTAAAGATGTCGGAGCCGGTTTCAATCGTCAGGTCGTCGGCGGATTGTGTTTGGGCCAAACGCACCAGCCGGGGGAGATTATCCGTAGCCAGCAGTGTATAAAGAGCCGGAGCGTCATCGGTTGGCCGCAGGTGCAAATGATGGTGCGTGACGGTTAGCAGATCACCAAGGGCGAACCGTTTCAGGCCGGAGTCGCCTTCGTAAAGTAACGTGAGCGTGTTGGCGCTATCCAGCACAAAGTCCACGCCGGGAATTGCGCCACCGTCAAGGTTGCCGGCCCAAAGGGTTTCGACGCCGTCTGGATCAATAGAGATGATTTGCGTGCCGCCGCCGGCGTTGTTTGTAACAGTCAACAGCAGGTCACCGGCAAAAATGGAATCAATCTCGGTAACGGCCATGTCGAGAATAAAGCTGTTTTCAATTTGGTGAAAAGCCGAGACGACGCCGTTGGAGTCAACGCGGTATATTTCCGCTGTCGCCCACGTTCCCACCAGTAGATCATTATCGAATGTGCCGGTTGTATCAAAAGTTAATGAGCCGATAGAATCCGCGACGTCCTCAACGAATAGTTCGGCCGAACCCGTTGCATCAATCCGCCAGATGTCTGAAAGCTTGCCGCCGCCGCCACTGCCTTCGCCATTTTCACTCAAAATATATAGATAATTGCCATACGCTGAATCACCGCCGGGACTGAAGGCAATGTCAATGGTATCGTAAAAGCCGGTTACGGGCGTACCTCCGAATTCCACGGGTGCGCCGACGTCATCGACGTATTCGGTGACAAATTCAGTTAACGTACCATCGGCTGCGACCACAAATACTTTACCATCCATATCCGGACCCATGCTTGCGCCAAAATTGGCCATGAACAGTTTTCCGTCAAAGCCGACGTTGGCTTCTCCGGCAAGGGCCAGGGCCGTGGGATGGAAGGCCGCCTGGGCGATATCCGGGTCGGCCAGATCGGGATCAAAGATTTTTTCCCACACGGCCTGGTCGGGATGGCTTTCGTTGGGGACGATACGGGTAATGGCGCCATCGCCGTCAATACTGCCGGAGTTGCTGAACTGGGTAATGTAGTAACCGTCTGCATAAAGGCTGCTGTCATTGATTTTAATCAGTGCCGTCGGGGCGAAAGGACCGCTGGTTTGGGCCAATACGATGGACCGCAAGAGAGTTTCAATAGCGCTGCCGGCGGTATAAACGGTGACGTTAAAGCCGCCGGCGCCTTCGGTAATCCGGAGAATATTGCCGCTAACCGCGTCGGCTACAAATACTGCATCACTGGCGTCAATAACCATGGCGCCAGGTTGAGCAGAAGTTTCACCGGTGACGGCGATAATGTCATTGGATTCCACGGCGATTGTAACTGCGCCGCCGTCATCGACCGTAAGCAGTTCACCCCGCCCAACCAAGCTAAGCCAAACGGCGGATTCGCTATTAACGGCCAGGTCCGCGACTTGCACTTCGCCTGAGGAAATGCCCAACGCGGCCGCCAGTTCGTCATAATCAGCCAATTCAACCGCGGCACTTTCGGCGTCCGGGTCCCAGCGCCATAGAGCGCTATTCTGAATGTAATAAGCCTGTCCATCCGGTCCCGCAGTGAGTAAGCCTCGCTGACTCGACTGCTGGGCCTGACCGGTTGAAGCCATTAAAACGATTATGCCCGAAACAACGATGAGAGACTGTGAAATTTGCATGTTTTTTCTCATAACTATTTGTTGTGCTGTGGGTTGTACCAAAACTTAAGAAACTATCATACCGGATTGTATTAATAAAAACAACCCCACAGCCTTTTAAGGATTATTTGGTAGGCAGAACTGATTCAATAGGGGGGAGTTTATGAAATCGTTGAAACATACCCGCAGCGAGGACAGCGAACCTGCTTGTGCTTATAGGTGGGTGGAATCTTCATCTTTAACCCGCACGGGCAGGTCAGAAAGGCCATTTTGTTGACCCGGTGCATAATGTCGCCCACCTCGCGCCGGGTTTTACGCTGAATGCCTTCGGTCGCCATCGCTCCGGCCATGACAGTCGCTGCCGTGGTAATACCTTCACGCAGGGCGACATGGTCTTTTTCCTTTAGGGCCGAGGAGGGGATGATGTGTTCATGGGTGACTCGCTCATAACTTTTTTCGTAGTCAATATAGGCGGCTCCATGGCTCATATTACGAAGAATTTGAATTCGTTTTTCGATGGGGGGGTGGGTGCTGGTCCAGGCCGAAAGGTCCATCTTCTCCTTGAGGGGGTTGATGATATACATAGGAGCAGTCACCTTGTTGGCGACGGCGACTTGTGGGTGGCCGCGGGCGATTTTTTCCAGGGCGTTGGCCAGGCCTTCCGGGTATCGGGTTAATCGAGCGGCTCCGGCATCGGCCAGGTATTCGCGCTTGCGCGAAAGGGCGAAATACAGCAGTTGCGCAAATATCGGCGCCAGAATCGCCAGCACCAGGGCGACGATAATAATAATCGCCTGTCCGCCGCCTTCGCGGCTGCGGGAAGAATAACGGCTGCGTCCCATACCGCCCCATAGCGTCGCCCGTAGAAACACCTGGCTGATGAGCACCACTGCTCCGAGCATCACGCCGGCGAGGGTCACGAACAGGATATCGCGATGCAAAATATGGCTTATTTCGTGAGCGATAACACCCTGCAGTTCGTCGCGGTTGAGTCGACCCAGCAGACCCGCTGTAACGGCGACGCTGGCATTTTCCGGGTTACGGCCGGTGGCGAAGGCGTTCATGCCCGGATCGTTAATAATATAGATATCAGGCATCTTCGGCAGGTTCGCCGCAATGGTCATTTCCTCCACCACATTGAAAAGCTGCGGATGCACTTCTTTGGTGACTTTTTGGGCCTTGCTGGACGCCAGCAATATCTGATCGCCCGAACTGAGGCTGACCATCATCAGGATCATCCAGATAGCGACGGCGACCACCACACCCATAAGGGTTCCTCGCGGCCCGGCGACCGCCACGCCGATGATCGCGCCCACCGCGCCCAGCAGCATCGCCATGGCGATAATCAGCAATACCGAATTACGCTTGTTGGCTCGTATCAGTTCCCACATGGATTACTCTAACTGCTTCCTGTGTCGCGGGCATCTTGCCCGCGGTTTTTTTGCGACATAAACATGGTTGGCGATTCAGAAGAACGAGGGCAGGATGCCCTCGCCACGCCAGGTTAGGAAAAACTGACTTTGGGAACTTCGCGTTCCGCGGCCACTTCGATCTCGAAGAAGTCGCGTTTCTTGAAATTAAACATACCGGCTACAATATTTGAGGGGAACATTTCAATCTTGTTATTGAAGAACAGCACTTGGTCGTTGTAACCTTGACGAGCGAAAGCGATTTTGTTTTCCGTACTGGTGAGTTCTTCCTGCAGAGCCAGAAAGTTCTGATTTGCCTTCAGGTCCGGATAGTTTTCCACCGTTAGCAGGAACTTACTTAGCGCCGCACCCAATGCGCCTTCCGCCTGCGAAGCTTCGGCAACGTTTTTCGCGCCCATCGCCTGGCTGCGAGCGTTGGTAATGGCCTCGAACGTTTCCCGTTCGTGGTGCATGTAGCCTTTAGCGGTCTCCACCAGGTTGGGGATCAGGTCATGACGCCGTTTGAGCTGCACGTCAATCTGCGACCAGGAGTTGTCAACCTGATTCCGCAGCCGCACCAGACTGTTGTAAATGCCGATAAAAAAAAGCACCAGCAAAACCAGTATCCCTAATACAACAAACGTCGGTATCATGGATATACTCCTTAAAAGGGGTTATTCGTCGAATTTCCATACGCCTATCATAATAAAGACGCCCGGCAAGCGAAAAAATTCAAAAAAA
>JAFGBA010000174.1 GCA_016933395.1 Sedimentisphaerales bacterium
ATAAAGAACGTGAAATAAGAAAATCGCGACTTTCCCTTGAACAGAAACAACTATAACACATCACCAAAAAAAAGCAATCAATATTTTGAACGTTCAGCCAAAAGATTGAACAAAAAGTCATAGGCCCGCGCATGATGGTTTTATCAATAGAAAAAACTTTATATTTGGTAATTAATGATATGAAGGGATTAAAATTACTTGGTGAAAAACTGACCGCCTGAACTGATGTATTTTCAAATGATTAGCTACATAAGCAGGCAAAGAGAACGCCGCTATTAAAAGCGGGTCAAGGGTTTTCGTGTAGGAAAAATTTAAAAAGTGAAAAAAACGTGTAATAAACGACCATCAATATTCGACACTTAATACCATTAATTTCATTTAAGGCATCATTTTTTTTGTTTTTTTATCGTTTTGATGTTTAATTATGATTGTTATTTTTGCTTCATTTGCCAAAAGCTATTTATAACGGTAAAAAACTATTTTGAGATTATTAACCTCAACCCAATGACGCCTATGGTGTCTCCAAATGGGTGATTGTAAGTATTTTTTGGTGCTATCGAAGTTGATCTATAGGTCTTTTCGGTTAAGGAAACTTATTCGCGAAAATGAATGAGTAAAGCAATTTTATGCATTGTTAAAAAATCTTGCGGCGAGAATGACAATACGGCGTTGAGCCATTCTTCTCATAATATTCCTGGTGATAATCTTCAGCCGGCCAAAATTGTCCGGCTGGTTCCAGGACGGTCTGTACGTCGTAGCCTTTCTCACGCAGTTGTTCGATAAGCCCCTGAGCGATTTGCTTTTGTTGTTCATCAATATAGAAAATCACTGAACGGTATTGTTCGCCCACATCAGGACCTTGACGATTGAGTTGGGTGAAATCGTGAATTTCAAAGAACAATTTCGCTAATGTCTCAAAGTCGGTTTTAGCCGGGTCGAAGGTCACTTCCAATGTTTCGGCGTGTCCGGTATTCCCGGAACACACCTGTTTGTAGCTAGGGTTTTCGATAGTGCCGCCGGTATAGCCCACGGTTGTGCTTAACACGCCGGGCGCATCCTGGAAATAATATTCCACGCCCCAGAAGCATCCTCCGGCAAAAAGCGCTCGATGGGTTTGCTGAGCTTGTTCGGCGGGGATAAAATCCATGGAAATGGAATTGACACAATAACGAGTGTCTTTGGGGGTATAGCCTTCGCCTTTGAAGATATGTCCCAGATGCGCGCCACAGGCATTGCAGAGGATTTCCGTTCGCACCCCGTCAGCGTCGGGTTCCTTACGTACGGCGCCGGGTATCTCATCATCGAAACTGGGCCAGCCGCAGTGGGACTTGAATTTACTTTCAGAAGTAAACAATTTTGCGCCGCAACGTCGGCAAGTGTAATAACCCTTAACGAAATGATCCGTGTATTTTCCGGTAAAAGGTTTTTCCGTGCCTTTATCAACAATAATGTGCTCTTCTTCAGGCGTTAAAGTCCTATAACCTACAGACTCTTGAGAAGATAAGGAAGTTGGCTCTTTAGCAGAATTATTAGAGAGCGGCGGTGATGTATGATTGGCGGGTGTTTCATCACAACCGGTCAATATCAGTAATGGCATTACCGTTAGCCACACATAGATAAAGAGATACGATGTCATTGGTTTTCCTTACTTGATCTAGGACATTCATGTTTTTATTGCTGTTGTATCATTGTAGAGAGGTATTTGTCTCAAGGCCAATTTCATGGGGGTAGGAAATTATTTTAAAACATTGTAAAATAGTGCCTGAATTGTAATTTTTAACCAAATCTGACCGACATACAAGCGAGTCATAATGAAAGTGAAAGTACCCAAATCAAACGGAATAAAAGAAATAAGCAGATGGCAGGGGGAAGCATAAGTACTTGCGAATAAAAAGGTTTTTGCTTAATTGCCCTGGATAATGTTAGATGATTATATTGTGAGGATGAAAAATGAATAAGACGTATCTGATTATAATAGCAGTAGTTGCGTTTACTTCCCTGCTTTGGGGCCAGGCCGAGGTTCCTTTGGTGGCGTCCTCGGCAGATGCGCCTCAGGAAGGGATTTTGGAATTACCCACGGCCCAGGCCGCCTCTGTAGATAATCTTGTGCCCCCGCAGACGATACGGCAATTAGCCAACCATACCGCCCGTCAGCAGTGGGGGCGGACCATCCTGATAAGCGAGATTCCCTGTTGTGACGCGGAGGGACAGGTTACGGCCTATATGATGGTGTATCAGATTGGTGGAGAACGGGCGCGACCGGCCACAGAAATTTTGACGGAAGTCCGGGAGGGAAGGGAGAAATACAAACAAGCGGTGGAAAATCTGGAACGATACCGGCCTTTACTGGAACAGGAATTTCGCCAGGCCCGGAGGGAAAAACACCAGCAGCAAATGGCGGCCGAGGCTCGTGGTGAAACCCTGACGCCGGAAACGGTACCCAAACCTGTAGCTTTTGACCCGCCGGAGCAATATCGGCGCGCCTATGATGAATTCAATGAGGCGCGCAAACAACGGTGGGGGACGGGTCATTTTGGTTATTTGTTGGTTTCGGCGCGGTATGACCAGAATCCGGTGCGGGTTCGAGGCAACGGTTTGCCTTACTACTTTTCTCAGGGCGACCTTATCCAGGAGCGGGCGCAGGAGGTGCTCCAATCCCGGCCGACGTTAAAACGCATCTTTATGAAGACGCCGTTGGATCAATGGTACGAATTCGAGGGCGAGGATGGTTCAGCAGTTTTGATTAATCCTTTCACGAAAGAAAAGCATGAAACCGGAGAATTGCCAACCCTGATGTCCGATTCGCGTGAAGCGCCCCAGGTTGGCGCCACGGGGGCGGTAGATCAGGCGGCGGACCAGGCGCAACAGCAAAAACTTGCTCGTGCTCAGTATTTTCAAGAAAAGTGGATGCGGCTGATCGCCGAAGCCGAAGGAGGTGAGCCACAATGAAAAACAACACGATGAAATTTCTTTTGGCTTCGGTGATCGTCGCCGCCACTTTTTTACCGGTATTGGCGCAAGATGTCTATGTGTCTTATAACGATGAAGATCAGTATGGCAACTTTACTAATAAATTAATCCCGTATTACCTTTGGGGCTGCGGCTGCACGTGTACGGCCGGCGCCATGACGCTGGCGTATTGGGACAATTATGGCCCGATCGGAACCCAGTGGGGCAAATACACCAGTTGGGGACGGTTAATCGATTACTACATCGACGAGCCGACCATGGAAACCTATACTGATGGTGAGGGCGACCATTTTCGCTGGTTGAATTATGCCACGCCATGTCTGGCGCGGCCGATGACCATCGTCCACCTGGCGCTGCACATGGATACGGATGCGCCTGACGGGGGAACTGATAGAGAAAATCAACATACCGGTGTTAATGCTTATGTTGATTCCAAGGGTTACGGTGATAATTGGGCTAGTCGTTATTACAAGGAATGGTGGGAAGTCTGGAAAAATGAAGTGTATGAGGAAATTCGTGATGAGATCGACGCGGATTATCCTTGTCTTTGTAGTGTGCCGGGTCATAGTATATGTGTGTGGGGTTATAATAATTCCAATGACGTATTTTTTGTATATGACACCTGGAATGAATATCGCCACGACTGGGACCAGGATGAATTCGACAATCTTAACCGTGTTCATCCCCAAGGTGGCCATTATGAAGAAGACGTCGAATTGCATGCACCCAATGGCGGTGAGACATGGGGCGCAGGGACGGAACACACCATTCAGTGGTATCAATATGGCGCGGCGGGCAGCGTTGCCCTGGATAATGTGGATTTGTTCTATTCCGTCGATGGCGGATTGACCTTCACCAACATCGTTACGTATAACACCTCCAGTCCCGGATGGAATTCTTATACGTGGACCATACCATCGGGTCTGAACGCCACGCGGATGCGCATCAAGATTGACGGTTGGGGCGGATGGGATGATTTATACAGTGAGGATGGTTCGCAAACCAATTTCACCGTCCTGCCGATGTTGCCGGCGCCAACGGGCTTTTCCGCATCTAAAGACACATATACCGATCGTATTCGTCTTGTCTGGAGCGCCGTATCCGGAGCGACGTATTATCAAATATTCCGCAATACGGTCAATGATCCCGACACCGCCACGGTTATCCAAAGTTCCTACACCGGCACTTCGTACAATGATTATTCCGTTAATAGCGACATCGTCTATTATTATTGGGTGCGGGGCCATAACACCAATCAAATAGGCGCCTTCGCCACCGACTGGGGCCGACGACATCAGACGTATGGTTCATTAACCGTGACCATCTATCCTGTCGAAGTACGCAGCCAGGCGCGATGGCGATTAACAACCGGCGGCGATACGTCATGGCATGAAAGCGGCTATACCCTCAATAATGTCATTACCGATCCCTACACCTTGCAATCGCTGGCGGTGGCCGGATGGGAGAATCCTGATGACCAAATTGTGAATATCGCTGAAGGTGCGAATAATGCTTCCCTTACCTATATTGCTTTGCCTGTATTATCCACAATGACGCCGTCTTCCGGTCCTTGTGGGTCCTATGTGACAATAACGGGGACTAATTTCGGCGCTACGCAAGGCGCCGTGAAGTTTAGCGATGTGGCGTCAAACTTAATAACATCCTGGACTGATACGCAGATTGTTTGTCGAGTTCCTTTTGCCGGCTTACCCAGTTCCAGCACCGTCGTTGTAACCAACAGCGTCGGCGTTGTAAGTTATAATTCCTTGGCATTTACGGTCACGACACCCAGCCAGATTCGTGTTTCGACCACAGGTACGCCCGGTCGTGAAAACGGGACGACAACCTGGCCGTTCTGCACCGTGCAAAAAGGTATCGATGCGGCGGAAAACGGTGTGGAAGTAATCTTGAATCAGGGGACGTATACCGGAACAGGCAACCGCAATATTGATTTCAACGGCAAGGATATCGTGGTGCGCAGCACATCTCCGACGAATCCGCAGACGGTTGCCGCTACAATCATCGATTGCCAAAGCGGTGGTCGGGGGATAATCATCGATGGCGGTGAGAGCGCCTTGGCAAAGGTGCAGGGACTGACCATCACCAATGGTTATAATTCCAGCGGCGGGGCGGGCATTTACTGTGTCGGTTCCTCGCCGGTGATCGAAAATTGCCGCATATTGAACTGTACGGCGGGGACGCACGGCGGGGGCGTTTTCCTGGATGGAGGCGCGGCCGGCGTGCACAATAGTTATATTCGCGGCTGCCATGCGATTTACGGCGGGGGCGTCTATATGAAGAATAACGCCTCGCCGGTTTTGGACCACAGCCTGATCGTGGACAACACGGCGACATCGGGCGGCGGACTGTGTATGGTGTCATCGACGGCGACGCTGGAGCAGATGACGGTGGCGAACAATGCGGCCGCGAGTTCCGGCGGCGTGGGCTATGTGATGGACAGCGAT
>JAFGBA010000175.1 GCA_016933395.1 Sedimentisphaerales bacterium
CGAAATGGAGATGGAAACGGAAATTCGTGAAAAAATCCTTATCGCCAAACAGGGAGGCGGTTATATTTATCATTCCGATCATTCCGTACCACCGGAAGTGACCTGGCCTCGCTACCAACAGATAATCAAGTTGGTAAAACAATACGGTAAATATTCCAAGCGCGTTGATCAAACATAAACAGACTCATACGGTTTCAGGTAATAAAAAATGATGACATGGAATAAACACATCTGTAGAGTTCGCCGGGGCCTGGTTTTAAGTCTCTTGTTGTTTTCTTCGTGTATTGGAGAATCAGCAAATAATCCTGTAGTCATCGGTAAGGAATCAACTACTCCTTCACCAGCCCTGAATGCTTTTCATCAGGCCCGCGAGCAGGCCAAACACCGCCAGCGCCGTATTATTATGAATAATGACGGCAATGATTTTGAAATGCTCGGACAGGATGACCTCGACCATCCCGAAAAATTCCTTGAAAGACGCACCGCTCCGCTGGTGGATTCGCAGGTCGATGCCATCTTTTACTGTACGGGCGTTTTCAATATGTATTCGCATCCCATGGCCGAATGCGAGCCGCGCAACAGCAAATGGTTCAAGCCGGAGATGATGCCCCTGCTGAAGGAGCGCAACATTGATTCGCTGCGGATGATGATTGATTTTGGCCGCCGTCATAACAAGGAGATTTTCTGGTCGATGCGGATGAACGATACACACGATGCCTCCAATCCGCCGGATATGCCGCAATGGAAAAAGGACCATCCGGAGTTTCTGGTCGGCAAAATAGAAGACCGCGGCCGGATGAAATACGGCGGCCGGCGCTGGTCGTCGCTGGACTACAATCACCCCCAGGTGCGGGAGAAGGTCTTTCGCATCCTTGCGGAAATCTGCCATCGTTACGATGTGGATGGCATCGAACTGGATTTTTTCCGCCACCCGGTGATCTTCAAGGAGCAGATGGTCGGCCGGGACATCACCCAGAAACAATGTGATCTTATCACGGGATTGATACGCCGCATTCGCAAGATGACCGAACAGGAAGGCCTGCGGCGGGATAAGCCGATCCTGATCGCCATACGCATTCCCGACTCGATGGATTACTGCAAAGCCCTCGGCCTGGATGTGGAACAATGGTTGCAGGAAGGTCTGGTGGATATCGTCACCAGCGGCGACTACTTCAAGCTGGAGCCTTGGGAAAACCTCGTGGCCCTGGGCAAAAAATATGACGTGCCGGTCTATGCCTGCCTGGAAGAGCGGCGTATCGCGCCGGGCCGGGGCGGAGCGGAAGACCCTTCATCACTGCTTTTCTGGCGAGGTGAAGCCTATAACGCCTGGAAGGCCGGAGTCAACGGCATCTACACCTTCAACCGGTTTAATCCCCAGGATCAGATATTCCGCGAAATCGGGGACCCCAAAGTGCTCGAACCCCTCGAACGCACCGACCAGACAATATATGATAACCCGAAATCGTGGTCGCATCCGGGAACCTGGCTCAAAGACGGCAATACCTATATCAAGAAAAAGTAAATGATAACTCCCACCCTGACGAAACTGGACTGGATTGTCATCGCCGCGTATGGCCTGGGGATGCTGGCGATTGGGGGCTATTACGCCCGCAAGACCCGTGATGCCGAAGACTACCTGCTGGGCGGGCGTAAGATGAATCCGACCGCGGTAGGCTTATCCCTCTTCGCCACGCTGATGAGCACCCTGAGCTATCTGGCCTACCCCGGCGAGATGATCAAGCACGGTCCGATGGTTTTCGCCGGTCTGGTATCTTTTCCTCTGGTGTATTATATCGCAGGCTATTATCTGATTCCCCGCTTTATGCCGCTAAACGTCACCAGCGCCTATGAAATCCTCGAAACCCGCTTCGGCCTGAGCGTCCGTCTCATGGGCACCTTTTTCTTTCTGTGCCTGCGGTTTTTGTGGATGGCCATGATTATTTTTACCATGGCCCGGGTGGTGTTGGTCGATATTTTTGGCCTGAAGGCCTGCTGGATACCGGTGCTGTGCCTGGTGATGGGGTTGGTAACGCTGGCCTACACCTCTTTGGGCGGCCTGAGGGCGGTGGTTATCACCGATGTCATCCAAACCGTGATCTTGTTCCTGGGGGCGGGATTAACCCTGCTGATTATTGTCCGCCATTTTCAGGGGTTGGGCGGCTGTTTTCCTGAGGTTTGGCCGGAACACTGGGACAAATGGCATCTGGGCCTGCATCCGCAGGGGCGCATGACCGGCGCCAATGCCATGCTCATGATGTTCACCTGGTATATCTGCACGGCCGGGTCGGACCAAATGGCCATCCAGCGGTATTTGGCCACTCGCGATGTTCGGGCGGCGCGAAAGACCATGGCGGTGTCATTGGGAACGAATTTTCTGGTGCATATATTATTGGCTCTGGTGGGCCTGGCGTTGCTGGCGTATTTTACCGCTAAGCCGCAACTGCTTCCGGACGGACAAAGCGTGGTCAGTCATGCCGATATGCTGTTTACCCGTTTTATCGTGGTGGGCCTGCCGACGGGACTATCGGGACTGGTGATTGCCGGTCTGTTGGCGGCGGCCATGTCCAGTCTCTCTTCCGGCGTCAATTCGGCGGCGTCGGTGATTTCGCGAGATGTGTGGGAGCGGTTTTCCCGCAAATCTTTCACGCCGGAATCGCAACTCAAACGGCTGCGGTGGCTATCCGTATGTATTGGTCTGACGGCCACGATCCTGAGCCTGGCGTTGGATCGGGTCGAGGGAAATTTGCTGGATATGGTTATCAAGGTGGTCAATTTGTTCGTCGGCCCGCTGTTCGTCTTGTTTTTTCTGGCGTTGTTTGTGCCGTTCGCCAACACCCCCGGCGCCCTCATCGGCGGCGCCGTTAGTGTCGTCATCGCCGTAGCGATAGGTTATTTTGAGGTTTTCCAAATCGGCATCTCCTGGATGGTCTTCCTGGCCCTGACGGGCGGCGTCGGTGTCGGCATTGTTGGAAGCCTTGTGGCAACAATATTCCATGCAAAAAAGAAATGAGATAACAATTATTTTTTTGTAGCTTCATCAAGCCAGAAAAAAGGCTTAAAACATGAAAAATTTTCTAGCGTATTATACTTTGCTATGTATGGGAGTGCTTGTTATTGAAACAGATGCCGTTCCGTTTACCATCATAGCCATTCCCGACACACAGTTCTACTGTCAATCGTATCCGGAAATATTTACGAGTCAAACACAATGGGTCGCGGATAACCGCACCGCAAATAATATCGTTTTTGCGGCTCATCTTGGCGATATTGTGCAAACGGGTAGCGACTTAACCATGTGGTCAAGGGCGGATGCCTCCATGGCCGTGTTGGACGCCAATGCCATGCCGTATGGCGTTGTCATTGGCAACCATGATTTGGATGATTTGGGAGGCGATCGGGGAACGCGGTTTCGCGCCTATTTTGGGCCGGATCGGTTTTCCGACCATAGCGGTTATGGAGGCCATTCGGCCGATGGATTAAACAGTTGGCATACTTTCACCGCCGGTGGATGGCAATTCCTGTCGATACACCTGGACCTGGATGCTCCTGACGCCGCCCTGGCATGGGCACAAGGCATTATCGACAATCATTTGAATATACCTACCATTATATCAACGCATAATTACCTGGACGAGTTCAGCGGTCGTACAATCGGTCCTTATATACGAACGAACGGAAATGGCGGAGAGGAAATATGGCAAAAACTCATTAAATCGAACGACCAGATATTTTTCACCTTAAATGGACATCGACATACCGAGCGTCTTGAAGTGGCTTATAACGACTTCGGCCATGAGGTGTACCAGATTATTGCGGATTATCAGGATCGCCCTAATGGAGGCGACGGTTGGTTGCAAATGTATACCTTTGTGCCTGAAGATAATGAAATACATGTGCAAACCTACTCTCCCTGGTTGGACCAATATGAGATGGATGCCGATAGTGAGTACACCATCAGTATAAACTTTAATGAACGATTCGACCTGAAACAACCGGTGGCTCACTGGACATTTGATGACGGCATGAGCAATCCGGGAAGTTTCATTGCGGTTGACTCGGCGGGAAATAATGACGCTGTCTTGGAGGATTACCCATCGCCCGCCTGGATTGTCGGCAAGATAAACGGCGCTTTGGCATTTGATGGCGTTAGTAATAGTGCTAACGCCGGTGCCGGCTCGTTGCTGGATATCACCGGCGCATTAACGCTGTCGGCATGGTTCAATAAGCAATCGTCCGGCAGTTCATCGTACAGTCATTTGCTGGGGAAAAAACAGAAGGTCGGTTCCCTGGGCGACAGTTATTATATAAAGAGCATGAATGATGATACACTGGTGTTTGGCATTACCCCTGATGACAATTTTGAAATTCAAGGTGTGGCGGCAGTGCCTCAGGGGCAATGGCATCACGTAGCAGCGGTTTACGTACCCGGAACATCCATGACCATATACCTTGATGGCGAACTCTATCATGAAGAAATGATAGCGATTCCAACCTTAACAAAAAGCGTAACGACACCTTTTACTATGGGACAAATAGATACCTTAACTCCGGAATTTGCCTTTAATGGCTTTTTAGACGATGTGCGCGTATATGCTTCAGCTTTGAATCAGGAAGATGTTCAGAAACTGTTTGTTCAGAAATCCGGTCTCGTTGCCCACTGGCCTTTGGACGATGGATTGATTTCCCCGACAAGTTCAACAGCAGAGGATGTTATAGGCACTAATACTGGCGCCTTGATAGATTTTACAGCACCGCCAACCTGGATCACCAGTGATCTTGGCGGTGCATTAGCGTTTGACGGAACAAATGATTCGGTGTACATGGGATCCGGCCCGGATTTGGATATAACCGGTGAATTGACCATGGCGTTATGGATCAACAAACAGGGAAATAACTCAAACAACAACTATGCCCACTTGGCGGGCAAAAACCAGTCCGGCGGCCCCGCCGATGACAGTTATTATCTTAAAAGCCAGGCCACAGACCAATTAACTTTCGGAGTGACCCAAAATGGCGTAAATATCGAACTGACGGGCACAGCGTCAGTCTCACGCGATCAGTGGCACTCTGTGGTCGCCGTCTTTGTGCCAAACGTCTCGATGAGAATATATCTGGATGGCCAACTCTACGCCGCTAAAACCACCGGCGTTCCTGGTTATACGGCGATAACCAACGCGCCTTTCATGATAGGGCAAATATCAAATCGGGATACCGGTTATTCATTCAACGGTTATCTTGATGATGTGCGACTTTATAATCTGGCGTTAAGTCAGGAAGAGATCGAAACCCTTTATGGGCTTAAAGACCAACCCTATTGCGTCATTCATAAATCAGGCGACTTGAATCAGGATTGCTATGTGGACTTCATCGATATTGTTCGATTTATCCAGGCTGAAAATTTTGATATTGATGATCTTATTAACATTGCCCAAACCTGGCTGAAATGCACCGACTTGAAAAATCCCAGCTGTCAATAAGCATACCTTCGCTATTAAAAAGCCTCCCGTACCATAAATATTCGGTTATCTTTTTTCCATCGTGATGACCCTTTGGCAATCCCAAAAAGATATGTGCCGGGAAAAATCCTCAGCGTGTTTCACGCCAATAGAGCAGCTTATCCGGATCAGCGCCTCGGTCAATAACGGCTTCGATTTCGTGGCGCATGCCTGTTGCACTAGTGCGGCCAAGGCTGTGAATTGTAAAAACATTGCTGCGCACCGTGATCCGTGGCGCTAATCGTTTGAATCGCTCTATGGTCATATCCGGCAGGTCCAGCAAATCGCCAATCGTCTTAAATCCTTCGGGCAGCGTTTCCCGCCAAACACAGATGCGCTGCGCCAGTGATTCATCCAATCCGGGTAACGTGGCTAAAACCTCACGCGGAGCGGTATTGATGTTGATACGTCCCGGTATTATCTCTTCATCCGTGATGGTAATACGGTCAACCATGCGGAGAAATTCCTTTTGTGTGAGCGGCAATACATCCAGCGGTTGCTGTTCGTCCGCCACTGCTTTTACCCCCGCGTTTCCGGATGCTTTCGCTGCGGCCTCATCCACCAGTAAATCCGCAATACCCGTAAATCCCGCCCCGCGTTGACGGAGCACCCATCGCACCATCGGCGACGATAACTTCAACTCCTGATGCAGTATATCGTATGTCGCCGTATTGATGTTGATGCGGTTGCGTTCCAATCCGTCAACATTCCGCTCATACGAATACACCGTCAGCCAGGCCAACAATCCTCGATCCAATCGTCCGTCTTGATTATCCTCCGGTGGTCGTAAGTCACCATCATCTTCATTCTCATCCAGCCGTCCATTAAGATTGCGGTCTTCCCCATAAAGCAATTCCAATGATAAATCCGTTCGCTGAGCAATCTCCCGCAAACTACCATAAGGCCGACGGTCGCGCTCCCGCAGCAGTTCCGCGGCGATTTCCGGCATAACACCCTCCAGCCGCATTAATTCCTTCTCGGTGGCGGTATTCAAATTCAGACGGGACGCCTCATCCCGTACTCCATCGCCAAGGGTATCCGTATCCTCTCCGGAATAATCCCGGTAAACACTGTACGTCCCCCCAACCAACGATACCTCTTTAAAGCTATTTCCGCCTTTGCACCATGGATCACTTTCATTATCGGTGGCGCCGACATCCTGTAAAAGGGCCGCTATTGCTTGTTGCACCCCCGCCCGCGCCAACCAACGGGCCTGGACCTGCTCGCACGCTATCTGCCGCGCGGCGTTTTCCAGACGCACCGCCTGCATCACAAACACCGCCGACACCGCCAGCACCACCAGCAACCAAAGTACGATGATTAACGCCAATCCCCGCTTCATGAACGCATGCCGAACAAGATATTCGAATACCATAATTAACAACATCGCAATAAAACCATCTTTTGTCAACGGCCAATTTTTCTGTTTTTTCGGATCCACCTGCGGCTACAATACTCTTCCCATGATATATCGTTTGCAACAGCGCTGGCAGGGTGAAGGAGGTTGCGGGCAGGTTTTGCGCCTGGCGCTGCCCTTGATCCTGAGCACCAGCGCCCATTCCATCCAACTGTTTGTAGACCGGATGTTCCTGAGTTGGCACGGAGCAGGTTCCATCTCGGCAAGCGTTATAGGGGGAATGCTTCATTTCTCCTTCGTCAGTCTGTTTTTCGGCATCGTCACCTACGCCAATACATTTGTCGCTCAGTATTATGGCGCTCAACGACGAGAACGTATCGGTCCATCCGTATGGCAAGCTATCTGGTTTGCCGTCCTCGGCGGCACACTTATGCTCGCTTGCATTCCCCTAAGCAATTTTCTATTTGGCTGGGTGAACCATGCTCCTGAAATCGCCCGTCAGGAAATCATCTATTTCAACTTTTTGTGCTTGAGTGATATCCCTCTACTTGTCTGTGGGGCCTTGAGCACTTTTTTCACCGGTCGGGGTAAAACCTGGACCGTCTGCTGGGTCAACCTTGTAGGAACACTGATCAATATCGTTCTGGATTACCTGCTGATTTTCGGCCATGGCGGATTGCCCGCATGGGGTATAGCCGGCGCCGCGATCGCCACTGGTATTGCCCAATTAACCATGATGGCAGTATATGTCGTACTATTTTTTCATCCTGATTATCGCCGGCAATACGCTACCGCCAGCGGTATAAAACTGGATTGGCAATTACTAAAGCGTATGCTGCGTTTCGGCGGTCCCAATGGACTACATTTCATGCTGGATGTCTCGGCTTTTGGCTTGTTTCTGGCGTTTATAGGCCGAATCGATAAACTTGCCCTGGCGGCAACCGGCATAGCTTTTCAAATCAATACGTTAGCGTTTATGCCGATGTTCGGTTTCGGTACCGCCGTAAGCACCCTTGTCGGCCAAGCTCAGGGAGCCGGTAAATCTGACCTGGCCAGTCGCAGTACATGGTCGGCAACAATACTCACCTTCACCTACATGACTGCTATCGCCATAGGGTATTGGTTATTACCTTCGGTTTTTCTTTACCCCTTCGCCGCCAATGCTGATGTCAAAGAATTCGCCCCAATTGCGTCTATCGCCACGATATTACTACGATTCGTAGCCTTTTACTGCCTTTTTGACACCGGTAACATCATCTTTGCATCCGCCCTTAAAGGAGCAGGTGACACGCGCTTTGTCATGTGGGTTTCAGTAATTTTGGCCTGGACGTTGATGGTGTTGCCCACATGGCTGATAGTCCGATATAAAGCAGGGCTTTACGCCGCCTGGATAAGCCTGTCGGCTTATGTGTGCATCCTGGCGGTGGCGTTTCTCTTACGTTTCCTACAGGGCTGCTGGAAAGCCATGCGTGTTATTGAATACGCCCCCATCGCCCCACCGGTCGGCACACCGGAAATGCCCACGATTGAAGTCGATGTGACTTAAGCAAGAAAG
>JAFGBA010000019.1 GCA_016933395.1 Sedimentisphaerales bacterium
ACTCGAGGCCATCCGTGCTGCAGGACTAAACACCAAGATTATGATCGGCGGCGCGCCGGTAACACAGGAATACGCCAATAAAGTCGGTGCGGATGGATACGCTCCCGACGCTGCCAGTGCGGTGGATGTGGCCAAAGATTTATTAAAGGTGGCGTAAAACGCTCCTTAAATTTTCGTTATGATGACGCCGGTTCGACGGTAACCGGCGTCTTTTTTTGCGCCGGTGGGGATAACGCCTCGTCAAGATGCAATAAAGCGACCAACAGTTCACCCACGCCGTCAACGGCTTCATAATAGGGTTTGGCGGGATGACCCTTGAACAGGCCATTATGATATAACTTGTCTATTGCCTCATCAGCAAAAGTTCGCGCCAAGCGAAGATTCTCTTCCCTTTCGGCGAGAGAGTACATTCCAAGATAAAAATCAATAGCCTGGGCGTATTTGCCGGCATACGTTCCCTGTTTGCCAAAGTTGTGGGTGTAGGCGGCGTACCAGGAGATGTCGGTCTCACAGGTTGTCGTGGGCGTCTTTTTAATCCAGTCGGCAAAACGTTGTGCCCCCAGAAGCATATCGGCGTCTTTGGTGATGCGATATGCCTGAACAAAACACAAGGCGGTTTCCAGAGGGTATTGACTGCCCAAAATATAAGGCTCCCATAAATCCAGGTGGCCGCGGGGTTCATATTGGGCATATTGTTGGGCATTACCAAACTGTTCGGGTTCGTTCGATGCCGGCAAACGCGGGCCGGGAATGGGCGTGCCATCCAACTTAAGCGCCCCCCAAAATTTTCCGGTGGCCGGATCAAAACCGTAGGTATTGTAGGCCTTGAGGTAAGCGACGGCCTGATCCCGGAAAAGCGCATCTCCGGTAAACTGATAACAGGCCAACAGGCTCAGGCAATACGGACCGGTGATGTCCGTAGCGAAGGCGCTGCCATCAAAACGGTTGGTTCCGGCATTAGGCCGTTCGGCAATCATATTTGTAGTGGTATTGCGCCTCTGCCAGAAATAGTCTGCTATCAGTTTAGCGCGATCAAGCCAAAGAGTATCATTGGTTTTGCCGTAGAGAAACGCAAAGCCTTCCATCATACTGCCGGCCGTGAGTGGAAAATCACAGCCGGGCTTGCCATCGTCATGGCGATTGGTTTCGCCGGTGGTTTTATTGATGACATGCCATTGCCAGATAGCTTCAATTTCCTTTTGCGTGGCGGCGGGATTCACCTGCCAAAGTTTTTCCCAGCAAATGGGAATGCCGCCGTAAATTTCATGCCAGTTGAGCAAGTGGCCGGTCATTTTATCTTCATAAACATCATAATGGCGATGACTGCCCCACCAAAGCAGACCTTTTTCGTCAACGAGATGGTCGAAATAATAAGCGATGCAGGCCTGGGCCGCCTGAGCGTATTTTTCATCACCACTACGTTGCGACATAATAAACAAGGCGTTCATCAGCGACCGATCACAATAAAGATTAGCCCCGGCGGGATTACGCCGTTCCCGTCGTATCACCCGCCATGCTTCATCCAGCGGTAACGGTTGCCGGGGGCATTCCAGCGTATCAACATCGAGAATACTCACGAATATCGGCGCATGCCTGGCGCCATAGAGATCCACACCGTGTTTTATCAGCGTGTCCAGACACTGCTGAACGCATGTGTAATAACGGCTATGGGCGACCGGCTGTTCAGGTTCATTCGCCCCAAGATGAAAAGGGAATAGCAAAATGGATAAAAAAACAAGAAGCAACGTTTGCATGGGTTTCAACATTTATGCACACTTCTCAGGCAAAAAGGTCCTGGCTCTAAGAGCATTATATCCATTTCGGGGATTCCAGGCAAACAATATGAGGCATCGAGACCATGGGGTTGTGATGAGTTAACCTGTTTTCCAGGGGCAAGTTATGGACATGCGGAGCGTTTCCTTGCCGCTGGATAAGTCATTCGCTACAATAATTTCCGTTTTGTTAATGAAGCGGTTTATGACGTAATAACAGAGAAAGGACAGGTTATGGCGTTGACGTACGATCTGGTGGTGATTGGTTCGGGACCGGGCGGATATGTGGCGGCCTTGCGGATGGCCGCTGAAGGCAAGCGAGTGGCGGTCGTGGAAAACCGTGACCTTGGCGGAGTATGTCTCAACCGCGGCTGCATTCCAACCAAGACGATGCTGCATAGTTCGGAAATCGCCGCTCATATCCAACATGCCGAGGTGCACGGGCTAAAGGTTGAGGGTTGGTCGTTTGATATGCCCACTCTCATGAAGCGAAAACAGAAAGTCGTCAAGAAACTCTCCGGCGGCGTTGGGATGCTGCTCAAGGGCCGCAAGGTCGATGTCTATCAGGGTACGGGCAGCTTGGCCGACAAAAACACCGTCAAGGTCGCCCTCAATAAAGGCGGCGAAGAAACTCTTTCGACCGACGCCATTATTGTGGCCACCGGCTCGGAACCCTTCGTCCACAGCATCTTTCCCGCTGATCGGACGCGGGTAATGACCAGCGATGAGATCCTCGATATTGAAACGCTGCCGGATTCGCTATTGATTGTTGGCGGCGGGTATATCGGTTGTGAGTTCGCCACCATCTTCTCGGAACTGGGGACCAGAGTCACAGTAGTGGAAATGCTGGATGGTTTAATACCGATTTGCGACCTGGAGATATCCAAAATCCTGGCCAAGGTGATGGCCAAAAATGGGATCCAATTGCATCTGGCGACGAAAGTTAAGCAGATGGCCATCCAGGGAGATGTCGTGGTAACGACCCTGGAAAGCGGCGAATCGATAACTACCGCCCTGGCGCTCATCTCCACGGGCCGGATGCCGCTGAGCAGGAACCTCGGCCTCGAACAGGTTGGCGTCAAGGTGGAGAAAGGTTATATCGTCATCGATCAGCATTGTCGCACCAACATCCCCAACATTTTTGCCATCGGGGATGTCACCGGCAAGGTCCAACTTGCCCATGTCGCCAGCCGCCAGGCGGAGGTTGCCGTCAATACCCTCCTCGGCAAAAAAGACCGCGAGGACTACGCTATCGTGCCGTCAGCGATCTATACGCACCCGGAGATCGGCTGCGTGGGCCTGACCGAAGAGCAGGCCAAAACCAAAGGTCTGGCCGTTCGCACCGCCAAATTCGACATGATGGCCAGCGGTATGGCCACCGCCTACGATGAGAACACGGGCTTTGTCAAACTCATCGCCGACGCTGATGATGTCATCCTCGGGGCTCATCTGATGTGCCCCCACGCCGCCGACATCGTGCAGGAAATTGTCGTGATGATGAAGTCGGAATGTACGCTGCACGAGGTCGCCGCCACCATCCACGGCCATCCCACCTTCTGCGAGGCGGTAAAAGAAACCGCAGAAATCCTCTTGGGCCGCCCCTTGCACGGACACTAATTCCTCTATTAATAGTGTGTTAAAGGGAAGGTATTCTCTATTTTTTTCGCAGATAACCTAGAAAAATCTACAATGGAGTAGATATACAGGGAATTTGTGTAAAAATAGGTAAACAAGAAACCTTTTACGCTGAAAAATGTTAATATTTATCACTTAAAGATAAATGTTAACATTTTATGCTTAGTATTTTGCTTTGCTTCAATTATAATCATTTTGGTTGAAGTTGCTAAACACCGAAATACGGGGAAGAGAAAGGACTCCAAGGGGTAGCCGGTTCAAAGCATGAATAGAACTAACTTTGGAGGGTAACGCCCAATGCAATATATCCGATTATCTCTATTATTATGTATGGTGTCGATATCAACAAGTTACGCAGAATTGGTGTCACATTGGAAGCTGGATGAAACTTCGGGAACCGTGGCTTCAAATGAAGTGGTCGGTGCTCCTGCCGGTCAGGTGGGCGGGGGTCTGATCTGGACGGCGGGGCCGGTGGATGGCTCAGCCGAGTTCAATGGTTCGAACACCCGCATCTATATTCCCTCCACGATCACCACCAGCAGTCACTGGACCTGGGCGATGTGGCTGTACTATGACACCATTGCAACCAACTATGACTCCATCCTCTCAACCAATGCCTGGGCGGTAGGAACGGGAATGCACTGTATCCTGCGGAGTAATGGAGCCTTTGCTGTAGGTCTCAACACCGGAGGTGCGGACGACCAGACCCAGTCGCAGGGGACTATGACTTCCGGGGTCTGGCATCATATTGCCTGGACCTATGACGCCACTGCCGCTGAGGCGAAGTTCTATATCGACGGACAGTTGGATGTGACCCGGGTGGTCGATAACCCCATCGCCATGACAATGGGGCCTAGTACGCTGGGGGCCTGGAACGCCTTTGGCGGCGGCTACCAGCGTTGGCTCGACGGCGGTTTGGATGATGTGCGGATCTATAATGAGACGCTGACGGAGGGCGACATTCAGGCATTGTACCTAGGGCCGAACTACGCCACCCATCCCACACCGACCAACAATCATCCCGGCGTTGATCCCGACGTTACTTTGAATTGGTGGGCGCCGGAGGCTTTCCCCACCGGATCGAGCTATAATGTGTATCTAACCGACAATGAGGCCGACCTGCCATCGAGCCTACCGCTGGTGAGTGCGGCTCAAGCCGAAACCAGCTTTGATCCGGAGCTTGAACCGGGTGTGCCGTACTGGTGGCGGGTGGAAGTCATCGCTCCCGGCGGTCAGGGCGTTTATACAGGTCCGATCTGGTCGTTCACGACGCTCATCACGCCGGAAGGATGTTACAATTATCCTCAGACCGATTTGGACATCGACTGCGATGTGGACCTGGATGACATCCAACAATTGGCGGCGGCATGGATGGCTTGCGGGAAGGTACCCGACTGCAAGACCGATGAGACGATGGCAGGGAGCCTGCTGGCCTATTGGAAATTCGACAATAGTCTGGCCAATGAAACCGGCTCCGCCCTTGACGGCGTGGGTGTGGGAGCTTCACCGGCTTACACCGCAGGGATGGACGGACAGGCCCTCGACCTGCAAGGTAATAATGCGGCGGCTATCCCAGAGATCGGCGCCGGTGATGAATTCACGATAGCGTTCTGGGTGAACTTCGACGCCTTCGATCCGACCGGGGCGGCCATGCCGCTGGTCAGCACCGATATAACGCTGGAAGAGCCATTATATGGCCAGACGCCTCATGGAGAGCCGGCTTACCCGGCAGTGGCCCTGAGTGTTTCACCGGTCGGCGGGGGGGTGGCAACGTATCAAACCGGCCAGTGGTATCATCTCGCCTGTGTGTACGACCGGGCCGGCGGCACGTTGGAGGTGTATATCAACGGCCATTTGGTTAGCACCAGCAGCTACCCCACAGCGTATCCGCTAAAGCTGGGACCGCTGATGGTGGGCGCCAGAAATAACAATGGCGTGGTAGAGAATTTTCTGGATGGTAAGATTGACGATTTGCGGGTGTATAGCCAGTCTCTTTCGGCCGTCCAAGTCGCCACGCTCTATACGGCCCTGCAACCGGGGGAAACGATTTGTGCGGAAGTGTTGCCGGCCGACATCAATGGCGACTGTGTGGTGGACTTCGTTGACTTTTCATTGTTTACAACCGACTGGCTGGATTGCCGCATCGTGCCAGATTGCATGACGTTGCCCTGACAGGAGATTTAAAAGTGCAAGCGAAGGCTTGGTTTGCGTTTGCCATCGCGACTCTTCAACTCGCCGCCGCGGTCGCGTGGGGCGGTGATTTCTACGCCTACTACACCAAGGTAAACACCGGCGAGCCGTTTGAGGCGTATTCGCGCACAGGCGATTATGCCGATATCGTGGTTGCTTTCAAGGGGATGAAAGGCACGCTGGTGTTCTGGCGAGGATCAAGCTATCTGCCCTATTGGCAGACACCGGCGGGGAAATGGTATCTCGAAGAAATCGTGCCACGCTCGGGCGATGGTAATGCGAAAATGCCTGACCGGGCGAATACGTTTTCCCATGTGCAGATTATTGAGAATACGCCTGAGAGGGTGTTGATCCTCTGGCGGTATCTGCCGGAATTCGGCGGGACCAATCCTCATACCGGGATGGAGCGGGGAAAATTTATAGAGGAATATTTTGAGGTTACCGCTGCCGGAATGGCGCGGCGGGTTGTACACAATTATCCCTATAGCTGCACCGATTGGCGCGCCCCCCAAGACAGAGTCATCCAGAACCTGAAACTCACGGCCACAGGCGTTACCAAGTTGAATGAAAATACATTTCATATCCTTCCTTCCTTACCGGCCATTAAAGGGAATTCCGTAAAAACACCTTCGGGGAAAATAACTCCGCGGTATTGCTGGAAACTCGATGAGGGATTTGGTTCAGAGACGAAGGAGGCCCAAAGCGGCAAGCCCTGTGTTATTGGCGGGCAGAAACCTTTCTGGCGCAGCGGTGTGTCCGGGACGGCGTTGCAGATTGATGGTTACACGACAGAAATAATTTTTCCTACTTCGGCCCAGACAAAATTAAGCGATGGCTTGACCCTGGAAGCCTGGGCGGCGGTGGGGGCGTATCCGTGGAACTGGGCGCCTTTGGTGCAGCAAGGGGACGATAAGGGGTATTTTCTGGGCGTTAACTCGGACGGTAAGCCTGCGCTGCGGATTTTGGTGAACAATATACTCCATGAACTGATCGCCGAGACATCCATGCAGCATCGGCGCTGGTATCATATCGCCGGGACATACGATGCGAAGTCGGGAGCCATGAAGTTGTATATGGATGGTGCTTTGGCGGCATCACGAACCATTACACCCGGCCTGATTGAGATTCCCGACGTTCCCATCCAGATTGGCAAAGGCATGGATCGCTACCCGGCCGATCCGGTATTTCCCTGGTTATTCCTTGCGACTTATGCGTTTGATGGGTTGATTGATGAAGTTCGCATTTATGACGAACCGCTGGACGGGTCGGCCATTGAAACCAACTACCATGATTTTAAACCTGTCGACGATAGCGTTAAGGCTGAATTGGCCAAAAGAGCATTGCCAACCTTGCCGGCAACGGGGACATTTGGCGCAATACACACGCATTTGAAATATTACGATGCGTGGGATAATCTTTTCAATTTTGGTCCTTTCGCCAACGTGGTGGTTAATTTCGAAAACAGCCCGGCGAAATTCGTTTTCTGGCACGGCGTCAATTATGTACCGCAAGTCGTGGGGGAAAAGGGCGAATGGTACAACAACGAATGGAACGAGACCTGGAACAAGTCAGGCGGCCTCGGCTGCATGGAGCCATTGTGCGATAAAGAGTCATTTTATAGCCACGTGCGGGTACTGGAAAACACCCCGGCGCGAGTGGTGGTGCACTGGCGGTTTTCGTGCGTGGATTCGCAGCGGATACAAGCCAATTACGAACCGACCACCGGCTGGTCGGACTGGGCGGACTGGTATTATTATATCTATCCCGACGGCGTGGCCGGCAAGAAGATGCAGCTCTATAGCAGCGGCGAATTGAATCATCAGTTTCAGGAATCGATTTTGGTGTTGGGGCCCAATCAAAAGGGTGAGGACATTATTGATGTGAATTCCACCTTAGTATTGTCGGACTTGGATACGGTGGAATCATATCATTGGTCCAAGGGTGTGCCCAAAGGCGTCAACTTCAAGGACAAGAAGATTCAGGTGCTCAATTTTATCGGCGAGTACGACCCGGTGATGATCGGCGAATTTGCCGGCGGCGCGGTTTACGCCAGTGAGACACCGGTCTATACGAATTTTCCCTGCTGGAATCACTGGCCGGCCTGCCAGATTGCCTCCGACGGCCGCCTGGCGAAATATGATGATCGCGCCCGGCATAGTTCGCTGTCGAGCGTGGGTTTACCGGTATATGAGGCTCAAACCGGAGATCGGCCTTATCAGGTGAAATTGCTGCTGGAAGGCATCACCAATAAAGATATGGATGAACTAGCCGTTTTAGCCCGTTCCTGGCTGCAAGCACCGGAGATAAAAGCGGTGCAGTATTGCCAAAACGCCGGTTACGATAAATCCCAGCGGGCCTATATTTTGAGCGCCACGGGCGCCGATCCGGAGTTCGTTATTAACGCTACGAATGAGGAGCCGCTTTATAACCCGGCGTTTATCGTCAGTAACTGGGAGCATGACGGCGCTGGGACGGTGAGTGTTAATGGTAAAACTCCTTCCGCCGGACGTCTTCGCCAGGGTGTGGTGCGCGACACCCACGGCCGGCAACAATTAATCGTCTGGTTGGAAGGGATTTGGACTAACGAGCAAACTCTGAAAATTAAAATTTCCGGAGCGTCACCACAGTAAAGCAATGATATAAACAACTGTGCGAATTTCATGCAGGAGAAGGTTATGCGCAGTCGGGCGCTTATTGGCTTTTTGCTGGTTATTCTGACGGGATGGGGTCAGTTGGCCTGCGGCGACAGCGATTTTTACGCTCATTACACCAAGGTGGATTCGGGTGAATCCTTCGAGCAGTATTCGCGCACGGGTGAATATGCCGACGTGGTGGCGGCCTTCGATAATATTCCCGGTAAGCTTGTTTTCTGGCGAGGATCGAGTTATCTGCCCTATTGGGAAACATCTTCCGGTAAATGGCATCTCGAAGAAATCGTACCACGTTCAGGCGACGGTGATGCGAAGATGCCCGACCGGGTAAATGCGTTTTCGCGGGTGCAGATTATCGAGACGACGCCCGAGAAGGCGTTAATCCTTTGGCGGTACCTTCCGGTGTTCGGTGGGATCAATCCTCATACCGGGTTGGCGCGGGAGAAGTTCGTCGAAGAGTATTTCGAAGTTTTTGCCGATGGCTCGGTGCGACGGGCGGTTCATCAAAGCGGTTACAGCGCTGATGATTGGCGTAAACCCCACGGTGGTGTGGTTCAGCAGCTTAAACTGACGGCCCAGGGAGTAAAGCTCACCGAGCAAAAGCGTATTGCTAACACGGAAAAATTTCCGCAAGTGGCGGGGCGTCCAATCAAGCAATCGTCCGGTTCGGGCAAGCCGCTATATCGCTGGTCTTTTGATGAAGGCGCCGGTTGGCAAACGCACGAAGTACAAAGCGGTGCGTCATGCACGATCGCCGGACGTCGACCCTTCTGGCGTCAAGGCGTTAGTGGCACGTCCTTGCAGATTGACGGGTATACCACGGCGGTGACGCTGCCGGTCAAACCCCATGCGAATTTGGCCGATGGGTTGACGCTCGAAGGCTGGGCGGCCATTGGAGCCAACCCATGGAACTGGGCGCCAATCGTCCAACAAGGCGATGATGATGGGTTCTTTTTGGGCGTGGGCGGCGACGGCAAGCCGGCCCTGCGGCTTAATGTCAACCAACAACTCTGCGAACTCGTGGGTGCAAAACCTTTGCCACTGCGGCGCTGGGTGCATGTGGCCGGGACTTATGATGCGGCCACCGGGGCGATGAAGCTCTATATTAATGGCGCACCGGCCGGCGAGCGTACGATTGATCCCGGCGCTGTTAACATGCCCGACGCGCCCATCTGTATCGGCAAGGGCGGCGAGCGCGTCTCCGCATTCCCGGTGTTTAAGTGGCGTTTCAAGGCAGAATACGCCCTGGACGGTTTACTCGACGAAGTCCGCATTTATAACGAGCCTTTGTCCGCGGCGGCCATTAAAACCGGGTATGAAGACTTTAAACCTGACAGCGACGCGGCCGAGTTTGCGGTGCGGGCGTTTCCCGATTTGACGGCGATCGGCGCATTTGGCGCCAAGCAGGAGCGTTTAAACTATTACGACGCCTGGGACAATCTCTTTGATTTCGGTCCTTTTGCCAGTGTGGTGGTGGGTTTTGACGATTCACCGGCCAAGTTCGTTTTCTGGCACGGGATGAATTTCGTGCCGCACGTCGTTGGTGAAAAGGGCGAATGGTACGACAACGAGTGGAACGAGACGTGGAATTCATCCGGTGGGGTGGGCTGCCAGGAGCCGCTGTGCGACAAGGAGTCGTACTTCAGCCACGTGCGTGTGCTGGAAAATACACCTGCACGGGTGGTGGTGCACTGGCGATTTGCCTGCGCGGACTCCAAGCAGGTCGTCGCCAACTACGTGCCGGCCACCGGCTGGGGCGATTATTCGGACTGGTATTGGGTTATCTATCCTGACGGTGTGGCCGCCAAGACGATGCAACTGTTTACCAGCGGGGAGCGTAACCATGAATTTAATGAAGGTGTCTTCTCGCTGCCGCCGGGCGTAGAAATAGCGGACATTCTCAATGAGAAAGGTATAGTGACGATTTCAGATTTGACAGAGGTGAAAACCTACGACTGGACCAGGTTACCCGCCGAAGGTGTTGACGCCGACGGTCGGAAGATTCAGGTGCTCAATTTCGTCGGGGCGTACGATCCGGTGGTTATCGGCGATTTCACCGGCGGCAGGATGATCAATCGCTCGGGAGCGAGCCTGACGCGTTTTTCCGGCTGGAATCACTACCCTATTTGTCAGATTGCCTCCGATGGCAACGCCGCCAAGACCAGCGACCGTGCCCGGCACATTTCCCTGTCGCGGGTGCTGATGAACGATTACGACGCCCAATATGGAGATCGGCCCTATCAGATGAAAGTGATGCTCGAAGGGATTACCAATAAAAGTATCGATGAACTCAACGTGCTGGGCCGTTCGTGGCTGCAGGCGCCTGAGATACAGGCGGTTGATGATTGCCGCGAATTGCGTTATGACAAGCCCCAGCGCGCCTTCATCCTTACCGCCACGGGCGCCGACCCGGAGTTCGCGATTAATGCTACGGATGAAAAGCCGCTTTATAATCCGGCGTTTATCGTCAGCGACTGGGGCTGCGATGATGTCGGCGCCGTGCGTGTTAATGGCCAGACGCTCCCGGTCGACTGCATCCGTCAGGGCGTGGTGCGCGATACGCGCGGCGTCCGGCAACTGATCGTCTGGCTAAAAGGCGTTTGGACGAATAACCAAACTTTGAAAATTTCCGGAGCCGTTCCCCGTTAAACGGTTCGTATAAAATGAACATGTCATGAAACATGTAGGAGTCAGTCATGCGTAGTCGAGTGTTTATTGGCGTTTTGTTGTTTTCACTGGCGGGATTAAGCCCGCTGGCCCGGGCCGATGATTTTTATGCCTATTATACCAAGGTAAACTCCGGGGAACCTTTTGAACAATATTCCCGTACCGGAGAATACGCCGACATCATTGTCGCTTTTGATGGGATGGCGGGTAAATTAGTATTCTGGCGGGGGTCAAGTTATTTGCCCTATTGGGAAACGCCCTCAGGAACCTGGTACTTGGAAGAGATTATTCCCCGATCAGGTGACGGCGACGGTATCAGGCCGGATAAGGTGAATACCTATTCGCATGTCTGCATTCTGGAAAATACACCGACGAAAGTTCTGATCCGGTGGCGTTATCTGCCCCAGTTCAGCGGAACGAATCCGCATACGGGCGTAGCGAGGGAAAAATTTGTGGAAGAATATTTTGAAGTTGAATCCAGTGGCGCCGTTCGCCGTGTTATCCGCAATGCCGCTGATCGTGTAACGGATTGGCGCGATCCGTATAACTGCACCGTGCAGAAACTCATGCTGACGACCACCGGTGTCACGGAAGTGGAAAAAACCACGCCCAAAGCATCTTTAACAACTCATGTGGCGGCGGGCAGCCCCGTAAAAACATCTTCTCTGGGCGTAACGCCGGTTTATTGCTGGCATCTGGATGAAGGCGTGGGCGCA
>JAFGBA010000176.1 GCA_016933395.1 Sedimentisphaerales bacterium
AAACAATAAGGATTTTGACAAGGCGGGCAGGCTTCGGGATGGTGAAGGCGAATTTCCCGCTTGTAATTTGCCGCCGTCCAGCGGGGATCCGTGGGGCCGAAAAGCGTCACCACCGGCGTTCCCAAGGCAGCAGCGATATGCACCGGACCGGTGTCATGGGCTACTATTAGAGTACAACCTTGTATTAAGGCCTTGAGCACGCCCAACGAAACGCTATGTTCTCCGAGATTATATATCCGATTATGAGCGTGAGTTTGAATGGCCTGAGCGATATTCTGCTCATCGATATTGGGAGTGCAACAAAGGACCACGCGGCACTTTTCCGCTTCCACAAGTTTATCCGCCAATTGCGCCCAGCGGAACACCGGCCAGTATTTACTCGGTCCGAATGCCCCGCCGGGAACCAGCATCACCCGTTTATCCGTCTTGCTGATATTCCATTTTTCCAGCAGTCGGTCCGCACCCGTTTCATCATCCGGCCCGATATACAGTTTTCCTGTTTCATGGGCGTCATTGTACGCATTTTGCCCTCCCCACTGTATTATGGCGTGGTGAATGAGGCGTTGATAGTAATGCGCCATCGCCAGCGGCGCATACTCTCCCACCAGACGAAAAGGAGTTATAGCATGATGCAATAATATGCCGCGCCCTTCACGGCGATAACCCACAGCGTGTTTGATCCCCGACAGTCGCACTAACAAGGCGGAACGAAAAGAATTGTTTAACAATACAGCCACATCGAAAGAAGTTTTCCGTAGTTGTTTTATACCGCTCCACAATTTGAATTTACCGGTGTTATTCATCTTCGCCGGGATACGCGCATCCACATCAGGGTGATGCTCCAGCACTTCGCATGTCGAGGCGAAACCAAAAACACTAATGCGGGCCTGAGGAAACGCCTGTCTGAGTTTTTTTAGCGCAGCCAGCGCCATAACCGCATCACCCAGCGGTCGGGGTAAAACAACCAGAATGTTACGCGCTTTCTCCGTCACGATAACAGCATCAAAAAAAAGCCTCCTCAGAGGCGAATTAACACAATTTACAGTCCAATTATCGTTAAACTAATCAATCTAACGGGATTCATTGCCGCTGCATCATCAATAACGTCAGCGTCATGGTTTGCAAGACAGCGGCCAGCAGTAAACACGTATGCACATGGTCGGTGCGAGGTTCCAGGCCGGTGCCGAACACCACCGCCAGGCCCAGACATAGCAGCACAAGTATTTGCGTTATACCGGCTAATAATTTGGTGACGGAAAATTCCGCGTAACGATGTTGGCGATTAAGCGTTTTAACTTCCCGCAAAATCTGCGACAGAAGCGTTTTCGTCCTGGGTTGATGCACGCCGGATTCAGATGTATCTTCACGTTGTTCCCGCTGTTCGCCGGTAAGGATTGTTTTCCGGGATGTTTTGGCGATTTTTTCGGCAGGGGGATGTTCACGCGGAGGCACCCGATCAGGCGGACGACGTTTGCTGCGTTCGCTGCGATGCTCGGATGCTTCAGGCAGAGAGGATTCCTCGGTCATTACAGCGGTTGATGTGGTTGTTTGGACTTCTTCTGACAAAGGATTTGGGGTTGGAGAAACCCCGGGTTCTTTACCATTGTCAGAGGGCAAAGCCTGGGGCATATCGTCGCCGCCGCCCGATGTTGCGCCATAACGCAATACGATGTTGGCCGCCTCCTGCAAATTCACCGCCTGATAATCGGGTTTGGCGTCGCCGCGCCGCACCAGCGAAGAACCTCGTTTTTCCAGCAGTATCGTTCGACACCCGGCTGACCGGCCGGCATGAATATCGCGGTCATCATCGCCAATCATCCAACTTGCGGCCAGATCGATGTCCAGATCGGCGGCCGCCTGCTTCAACATCCCCGGTTTGGGCTTGCGCAGGTCGCTGTCGCAACGGTATTTTTCCACAGGAGCTTCCGGATGATACGGACAATAATACAATCCATCGAGGTATACGCCTTTTTCGGCCAATAATTTGCGGAAGTAATCGTGAATCGACCGCAATTTTTTCTCCGTCAACAGACCCCGCGCCACACCTGACTGATTAGTCACCACCACCAGCAAATACCCTCGCTCCTTCAACAAACTCAGCGGCGCAGCAATGCGGTCCAGCAGTTTGACCTGGCTTTCCTCGGTAAGATAGTCATAATGCTCGATTAGCGTTCCGTCGCGATCCAAAAATACGGCTTTTTGGGCCATGGCCGTCACCTTTCCTCATTACCGCCGGTGTTATATCGTTCCAGCACCTGTGCGATGATGTTCGTGGTGCTCTTACCCGGCTCCAAAGGCATGAGCACTACCTGTCCGCCGTGCGCTTCGACCCATTCCTGTCCCACAACATTACCCTGCCAGTCAGTGCCTTTGATAAGGACATCCGGGCAAACGGCTTCGATAATCTTTTGCGGCGTTTCTTCATCAAAAATAATGACGTAATCGACCGCTTCCAAAGCGCCGATAAGCGCAGCACGATCGTCCTGTTTCAAAATCGGCCGAGTCGACCCTTTCAGGGCGCGCACCGAACGATCACTATTTATCGCCACAATCAAAACATCACCCTGTGCCTTGGCGAAATGCAACAACTTGATATGTCCGGGATGCAAAATATCAAAACACCCGTTGGTGAATACCACTTTATGGTTTTGCTGGCGATGCCAGGACAAATCGGTTATTAATCCATCCAGACTGCGATACTTGCCGCGTTGGCCGTGACGCTCGCGCACTAATTCATCGAGTATTTCGTCGCGACTGATGGCCGTGCTGCCAAACCGCTCCACTTCCAGGCCGCCGGCTACGTTGGCCAGACGCACCATTTCCGCCGCCGTCGGCGCCGCCACACCGGTGAAGGAGCCTCCCGCCAGCAATCCCAGCATAGCCAGCATCATATCGCCCGCGCCCGTCACGTCATACACCGTCCGCGCCCGCGTGGCCAATCGTTCTCCCCGTGGCTGTGAGGCGTCAAGACGTTGGTAAAGGTATGCTCCTTCCTTGTCGAGAGTTACCGTAATATAGGTTAAATCGTAGTCTTCGGCCAATTTAGCCGCCGCTGTTCGCCAGCTTGGTTCGCCGTCAATGGCCATGCCCGCCGCCAGCCCTAATTCGCGACGGTTGGGTTTTATCATCCATGCTCCTCGATAACGCTCGTATTTGGCCGTTGCCGCCGGATCAACAATCACCCGCTTACCCGCCTGCTGCGCGGCTTTTATTATCGCCTGACAATTGATATCATCAAGTACGCCTTTACCGTAATCCTGTAAACATACTACATCGCAATGTAAAAGGCTGGCGCAGAAGCGTTCGATAAGCTGTTCACCCAACTCCGCCGTCATATCATTTCGTTGTTCTTCATCGATCCGCATCAATTGCTGACGATGACGATGCTGCGCCAAACCTATAATGCGTTCCTTGCTGGTAGTGGGCCGATGAGGATCAACCAGCAATCCCGCAATATCGACACCCGGCAATATCGCCAGCTTATCTCGTAACAATCGCCCATTGGCGTCATCGCCTATCGCACCAAGGCAAATAACTTTTGCCCCCAGGGCTGATAAATCCGCTGCGACGCTGCCCGCTCCGCCGGGGCGCTGCTGACGTTCGATTACATTCAAAACAACCACCGGGGCTTCAGGAGAGAGCCGCTCGGCGTTGCCGTATGTATAGTGATCGAGCATAAAATCCCCCACCAGCGCCACCCGCGTTGCTCCAACATTTTTCAGAAGCTCAATTAATCGATCACTCATTATTTCGTCTTTGCGGTAATTCGCGCGTCGATAGCGGTACATAACATCTCTCGACCCGCCGTTATGTGTGTTCGCACCTCCAATCGCCGCATATAAGAAGCATTTTGCATCTCCTTGAATGCCTTGAGTTTAACCCAATCTTTGGCCGTCGTCACGCAAAAATCCACTTGGTGTTTTTTAACGGCCGGCCCTATCGCGGCTGCTTCCTCAGCGCTGTAATAATGATGATCCGCAAATACCATGAAGTTTGCTATTCTCGCTCCGAGCATCTCCAGCGTTCGTCGAAATGATTCCGGGTTGCCGATGCCGCAAATGGCTATCACATCCTTGCCTTGCAGGTCTTCAAATGGATATTCCAGGTTATCGGACCCGTACAACATCTCCGGCTGGTGAACGCTCTCGATTATAAATAAGGAACTGTCTTTTCTTTCCCCGCTTAAACGAATAACATCTTGTTTTACCCGCTCCAGCGCCTTGGTCGCTACCTGATCGCATCGTGTCAACACCACTACGTCGGCGCGTGCAAGATTCATTAGCGGCTCGCGCAACAAACCTCGAGGCAACAGATGGCCGTAACCAAACGGACACGTTGCGTCAATCAAAACGATATCCAAATCCCTTGCCAGCCGCCGATGCTGAAATCCATCATCCAACACCAGCACATCAGCATCATATTCGGTGATGGCCCGTTGCCCGCCTCGCACCCGATTCGCATCGACAATAATTGGAACGTCGGCCAAACTCGTCCGCAATAATTGCACTTCATCGTTATCGCCGTTAATCCCGGCTTTATAGCCTCGGCACAAAATTGCCGGGCGTTTGCCTTGTTCGAGCAGACATTCGCATAGCCAGATAACCATCGGCGTTTTTCCGGTTCCACCGGTGGTAATATTACCAATGGAAATAACCGGCCGATCCAGGTGGTATATTTCCGTCCTCCCCTTCTCGTACCGCTGGTTGCGCCAGTGTATCCCCACCCGGTAAATCGCCTCTGCGCCTTCCAGTAGGCCGCGAAATGCAGCCGGTATCACCCCTTTTGCTTCACCGTTTATGATCGTTCTGATTTGCACTTATGGCTTACCCCCGGCAATAAAATCCATCTCAAAGCCTTTTGCTGATCCGGAAGCGATGAAAGCAACGCCTGTGGCAGTCACCCGGGCATGGATATAGTCAGGTGTCGATGTATCTTTTAGACCTGTCATCACCATATCGTTATCCTGAGTATTTCATACGTTTCCGGTCCTGACCGGGTCAACTTAACAATACGCCATTATAGCAATCTTTAAGTCAATAACGCCGTCCCGTGTATTGACGTAAGTTCAATAAAATCAAGCGTCTCCGGCTTATAGGGAACGTTTCGATTGGCTTATTACCATAATTTGGGAATCCTATCAGTCGAAATCTTCAGAGTCAATTTTTAACCCAAAATAAGCTTTTTTGGGCAAAATGCACCATCTTCCCGAAAAATAAAGCATGAAAAATTTGGTGAATTTGACCTAAGATTTTGCCGAATAAGACCTTGAAGCGGGCGTTTTCGCGGCTATTGATATTTGCTTGACGAGGCCTGCCGGCAATCATATACTTCTGCACGCCCATGGGCAGTGCCGTAAAGGGTAAATGCGAAGATTATGTTTAGTTATTGTTTTATAAAGGTTTATTGATGGCAGCACCCAAACGTAAAGCCCCTCCCAAAACCGGGAATACTTCTTCTGGAAAATCCCGCCGTACTGGACGGACCAGAAAAACCTCCGCAAAAAGTAATTCCTCTATTGCCACCGAGATTCAGGAAAATCAGCTTGAACAACAAGTGCAGGTTCAGGATATCGACGCTATAGATGATACACCGCTACGTTCGCCCTTAACGGAAGAACAACTTATACACTTTCGCTCTTTGCTGCTACAACGGCGGCGAGAAATCTTGGGTGATGTGGATATTATGAGCGGCGGTGATGGACGAGGCAATCGTCAGGATTCTTCCGGTGATTTGTCGAGTATGCCCATTCATATGGCCGACATCGGCACCGACAACTACGAACAGGAATTCACGCTGGGACTGATTGAAAGCGACCGTAAACAACTTGAAGACATCGACCGTGCATTAGCGAAAATCCCTCGGGGTGAATATGGTGTTTGTGAAGGCACCAATCGTCCCATCAGCCTGACGCGACTTGAGGCGAGACCTGAAGCCCGGTACTGTATCGACTTCGCCCGTAAACTCGAAAAGGGGCTGGTTCGGTTACCGGAAGAGCGCGACAATAGCCAAGACAATGACTTTGATGATCATGATCGTGATCGTGAGTATCATGACGATCATGAAGTGAATAATGAACATGACGACTAATGCGGCCGATGGTTTTGTTAAAACATCCGGCTGGTGTCATTATCTTATAATTTGTTAATCCGTCGGCGTAACGTGATACCGTAAAATTCGGTTTTTGTCATGACCCATAAATCTTCCGCCAATAACGCCGAAAAATCCGCCGTTTCGCATTCGCATCCCAAATCCGCCGTTAAATGCTTTTCCGCCCATTTGCGCTTATGGCTGGTCGCTTTGGCGGCTTTCGCTGTGGATCTGTGGTCAAAAGAGTGGGTTATGAGAACCATCGGTTCGCCGCCTCAAACAGCCGAAGAACTCGGTAACTGGCATCCTATCGTTCTCGTGGATAATTTTCTTCGTCTGGCCACGGTGGAGAATCCCGGCGCCATAGCGGGGGTGGGTGCGGGGAAAACCCGTTTGCTAATTCTGGCTTCTGTTATTGCCCTGGGATTTCTTTTCTGGTTGTTTTGTTGCAGCAAATCCGCGAATTATATTCAGCATTGCGCCTTGGGTCTGCTTTTCGGAGGGGCGTTAGGCAATCTCAACGACCGCATTTTTAATAATGGGCGGGTCATTGACTTTATAGAAATGGATCTGCATTTCAATATCGATATCGCCGGCCGGCGCATCTGGCAGGCCAGTCCCTGGCCCACCTATAACCTCGCCGACGTCTGGCTGTGCCTGGGCGTCATTATTCTGCTTCTCGCCCTTTGGCGCTCCGGCGGATTGCACTTCCACCATGATGTTAAAAGCCAAAAAAAGTAACGCATTTTCTCCTCCCGTAACATAACTTGCCATTGTTAACGATTTGGATTATTATCATCGCATAAATCGAACAGGGCATTTTCATGGATATGCAAAAGCTGGCATTGGGCGCGATATGGTATATCGTGTTCGTGTTCTCGGTCGCCTGGCACGAGGCCGCTCATGCACTTATGGCGCGCAAACTCGGCGATCCCACCGCTCACGAAGGCGGCCGGCCACACCCAATCCCTTTCCGCATATCCTCCGCTCGCCTTTGGGTATGGTGGTGTTTCCGGTCCTGACGTATTATTTCAACGGTTGGATGATGGGTTGGGCCAGTGTGCCCGTTGATCTGTACTGGCGAATCGATCACCCCAAAAAATCGGCCTGGATGTCGCTGGCGGGACCGGCGGCGAATTTATCGTTGGTCTTGATAGCGGGCGTTTTCATTCGCATCGGCATGGCGGTGGGATGGTTCTACAAACCCGACTCCGTCCCATTTTCAGGGGTAACCGCAACAACCAGCGAGGGTTGGCTTCATGGAGCGGCTATTCTGGTGAGTATCGTCTTTTCCCTGAACCTGCTGCTGGGCATTTTTAATCTGTTGCCGTTGCCGCCGCTGGATGGCAGCGGACTGGTTCCCTTGATTACGACGCCGGAGTCTGCTCGTCGTTACTTCGACCAATTAGCCCAACCGGGTTTATCGATATTTGGTTTGGTTATCGCTTGGCGATCGTTCGGCTATATTTACACGCCCATTCTCTTGTTTGTGCTTAACCATTTATTGTATCCTGGCAGTCATTTTAGGGTTTAGGAGCATATCATGGAAAAACTAAAAGCGGGCAATGGCCTGATCGTGCGCCAAAAAAAGGAATGGGGAGAAATCCTCACCGGTTTCGAGACGCGCAACAAATATACCGTGATGGACACCGACGGCAACGAACTGTATTACGCCGCTGAAATCGGCGGCAACTTTCTGTTACGCTGGTTTCTGACCGCTTTTCGGCCATTTACCATCCAGGTGGTTAATCCCGATAATTCGATGGTTATGCGCATCCAGCGGCCGTTTCGCTTTTTCTTCCACGAAGCCGACATCTACGACGCGAATGATCGATTGCTGGGAACCATCAAACGGCGATTCTCTGTGCTGCGGCGGATTTATTCCGTTTACAACGCCCACGGTGAGGAATGCTTCGAACTTTTCGGCCCCATTCTGCATCCCTGGACGTTCCAAATCCGCCACCAGGGCGCAGCATACGGCAAAATCACCAAAAAATGGAGCGGCCTGCTCAAAGAAGCTTTTACCGATGCCGACAATTTTGGCGTAACTTATCCGGCCGAATGGGATATTCAGACCAAGGCTGTCTTTCTCGGTGCGGTTTTTCTCATCGACTTTGTTCACTTCGAAAGCAAAAATAATAATTAACAAAAACTGGCCGATTTTTGACCATAAAGTTATGTAAATGTTTGTTCGACAGATGGTTATGTGGAAATTAGAAATAGTTTGAATTAGTCATCCGCAGCAGGCGGATACCGCAATTTTGCATTTTTTATTATAATTTTTGCATTCTCAAACTGACCGATGGTCAGTTTGAATAATTAATCCATGACGCCGCCGAAAAATATCCCGTCTGATATCGAAGGTGAACGGCTGATTATCCGAAAATTAAAACTTTCGGATGCGAAGGATTTTTATCAAAATATTCGGGATAAGGATATCGTTAAATGGACCATCGAAATCCCTTACCCCTATCCTAAATCCCAGGCAACAAAATATATCCGCCATGCACAACGAATGTGGCGGCAACGAAAGGAATTCAATTTTGCCGTTGTTCCCAAAACCACCGGCCGGCTCATCGGCGAAGTGCGGCTTTTAAATTTGGACTGGGATGACCGCTATGCCCTTTTGGCCTATTGGCTGGGCGTTCGTTATTGGCGTTATAACTTCATGACCGAAGCCGCCGGCCTGGCGCTCAAGTTCGGATTTGAGCATCTTGGCCTGCACCGCGTCAATGCTTATCTGTTTGATAAAAATATTGGTTCTCGCCGCGTCATGGAAAAAAATCTTATGCAGCCCGAAGGGATCTTTCGCGACGCCTGGCGCCGCTATGGGCTGTGGCACAACAAGGTTTATTACGCCATCCTTGAGGATGAGTTTCACAAATACCACCCCTTCAGCATTAAACATCACGGTAAAAGCCACTAACCGGCGACAGAAATCTTCATGGTTCCGGCATAAGGCGTCTTATCTCATTTGTTGTTTTACCAGAAGATGATATAAAGCATCACGGTCGCCAGGATGGTGACGCCGCCGAGAAACTTAAAGCAGTCCCAAGGGACTGAAAAGGAAATACAGTAGCAAGGTCACCGCGATGACAATTACACCGGCGGCCATCGCCGGTTTGCACGAATGCAGTTCAATCCGGGTGTTATGCTTGAATTCCACTGGCTGGGGCAGGGGTTTTAATATCGTAATGACTATCATCACCAGCAGACATAAGCCAAAACAAATAGCCATGCGATTAAGGAATTGGAGGTCGGGAAAAGTCCATTTCAAAACACCGTAGGCAATGATATTGGTTACCAATCCAACCACGCCGCAGATACGCGGCGCTTTGCGACTTAAAAGGCCGAATGCAAAAACCGCCAGAATCCCCGGCGAGATAAAGCCTTGGCCTTCCTGAATGATCGTAAAAATACTGTTGCTGATCTTGGGATTACCGAGCATGGGCGCCAGACCGATAGCAACCAGGGTGAAGATAATAACGCAGATACGGCCCAACGTGACGATATTCTTTTGGTCAGCCTGAGGGGACACGTATTTTTTATAAACATCCATCGTGAAAATGGTCGAGGCGGCGTTAAGCATGGCCGCCAGGGAACTCACTACGGCGCCCAATAACGCCGCCAACACAAATCCAAACAATCCGACCCCCTGAGGCAGCACTTTGCCCAACAATTGCGCCAAAGCCGTGTCATATTTGTAGGCGATGAATTTTTCTTCAACTACCTTGACGCCGGCGGCCTTGGCGGCTTGTTCCGTTGCTGTATTGTAGGTTTCCAGTTCGGCGGCGAATTGAGGGAATGTACTTTTCCAGCTTTTATCATCGGAAATGAACTTCGTTGTATTATAGGTTTCCTGTTGGGCGGCGAGTTGAGGGAACGCACTTTTCCAGCTTTTATCATCACAAATGAATTTGGTGTACTTGAAGACTGATAACTCCTGATATTTGTTCCGGGTAATCGGCAAGACAAAGGGATTACGCTCCTTGACGGCGTTCTTTTCACCGTCGCCAGCGAAGACAGCAATCATAAATTTACCAGAAGGCCAGGAGGCGATTTCCTGTTCGGTGGGAGACTGGACCACTTCCACCAGTTTTGTATCCGGATTGGCGAGGGCGTATTTGGCGATAATGGGGGCATTATCCGTAACGGCTTCCATTTTCATATCATCATAAAACAGATTAAAAGCAATGATGCCGGGAATCACAATCACGAAAGGAATCAACAGTTTCATAAAGGCGGAAAATACAATGCCTTTCTGTCCCTGGGCCAGAGAGGCGGAACCTAATGTTCTTTGAGTAATGTATTGATTTAGACCCCAATAGTAAAAGTTGGGAATCCATAGCCCCAATAGCAATGCCGTCCAAGGCAATATGGAGTCGTCCTTGGGCAGGAACATATTCATACGCACTTTGTTGAGTTCCCAGAACCTCTGAATAGCTCCAGAGTCCTGCGACAAGGTTTTTACGGCAACAGCGCCGGTTTTGACGTCCACGACATGAGCGGCTTCGGTAGCTCCGCCCAATTTATCGAAGGCATAGAACATGATGATAGCGCCGCCGATAATCAAGGCGCTGCCCTGAATCAAATCCGCCCAGGCGCACGCCTTTAACCCTCCGGCGAACACATAAGCACCCGCTATTACGCCTATGGCCAGAGCGGCGATTTGCAGACTGATGGAAAAGCCCCTTTCAGCAGCAAGGGTTTTTATCGTTAATGCCCCTGAATACGTGACCGCACCAAGCAGAAGCATATATATCCCCAAAGTCGCCACCGCCATAATCAGCCGCGCCCATTGATTGTAACGATACTCCAGAAATTCAGGCATGGTGTAAATGCCCGCTTTTAGAAAGTACGGTAAAAAGCAAAACGCCACTACCACCAGGGTGATGGCCGCCATCCATTCATAACTGGCGATAGCAAGCCCAACGTGGCTGGCGGCGTTACCACTCATGCCTACAAATTGCTCCGTGGAGATATTGGCCGCGATCAGCGAGAATCCGATCAACCACCATTTAAGCCCGCGGCCGGCCAGGAAGTAATCCTCGTCGGATTTTTCATGGCGGCTTTTTAGCATACCTAAGCAGACTACGCTGACGACAAAAATGATAAAAACCAACAAATCCCAGCTAAAAGCCATTTTAATTCTCCTTGGAATACCGCTAATTGTTTTCGACAAGCACCAGGTTGAGCCAATCAAAAACTAGGAAAAATGTTCGCTCAAAACACATGGTTACTTTAAGGAGTATTATACGGACGAATTTATCTGTCAAACGCAAAATAAGTCTTTCTATTTTTTCTTTACAGCGATTTTGCGAAGAGCATAAGGAGGGTAATGACCCGATTGAGTCAATAAAAAAGGCCACGGCTCATCAGAGAGCCGCGGCCAATTGTTCGGTGAAATTTAATCTTACCAGCGGTTACCGCCGCCGCCACCGCCG
>JAFGBA010000177.1 GCA_016933395.1 Sedimentisphaerales bacterium
CAGCTTGGCGCTATCACACACGTTCTGGCAACATGCCGCCCTTCCGGAGACATACAATCTATACGTAGCGCTGCTGCTGGGCGAGTTAATTGCTTTACTACACTACAACCGTACGCAAAATACTCTCTGGTTGTACCTCCTGGCGTTGCTTAACGGACTGGCGATTGCCGACCACATGTTGGCGAGCATCCCGGCGGCGTGTTATCTGGTTTTGGTGATTTATCTGCTTTTCCGGCGACGGCTGGGGGTGAAGCACGTGGGCATAATGGCGGCATGTTGGATTATCGGCGCCTTGCCTTACGAAATTCTTATCATAAAGGAAATTATACAACAGGGAGACCTTGCCGGACCACTGGCGTCGGCGTTGTTTGGCAACGGCTATCGCGGCGATGTCATGAACACCGCTATTACGTGGCGCATCGTCAAGGAAGACATCCTGTTTCTACTCATGAATTTTCCCACATATAATCTGCTTTTAGCCATACCTGGAATTTTCGTATTGCGACGGCTGGCGCCGCAACGATGGATGGGATGGGTTGTGATTGGGTTAACAGGATTGTTTTTTCTGTTTGCCTTTCGCTATACCGTGCCGGATCGTTATGCCTTTTTCATACCGTTTTACACCATGATCGCGATAATAATAGGATTGGGAGTTTATGTATTATTGCTGAAATATCAACACGATTGGATAAAAGTCATTCTTGTTATTGGAATGTTTTTGCCTATTGTTGCGTATCTATCAGCACCTGCGCTGGCGCAACAAGCGGGAATTTCTCTGGGAACCAAGCGAACATTGCCGTTTCGCGATGATTATCGTTATTTTCTGCAGCCCTGGAAATTTAATGATAATAGCGCGGAACGTTTTGCCCGCACCACTTTGGAACAGGTTGAGCAAAATGCGATTATCTACGCCGATGGTACTTCGGTTTACCCATTGCTTTATATGCAGGAAGAAAAGGGTATGCGCCCCGATGTAAGGATTATTTCAGGCAGCGTTAGAACGCCGAACGCTCCGGAGTTTTCTACTGAAACCGTTGATAAAGCTTTGTCGGCAGGAACCTCCGTTTACGTAGTGACGCCGCAAAACGGATATTGTCCATCCTTTCTTGAGGATAATTACGCCTTTGAACCTAGTGGAGTATTAACTCAGATCCGGGCAATGAAAAACAATAACTGAATACTCTTGTTAAAAAATTGGACTGGATTAAAGAGATATATCTGGATATAATATTGGTTTTACAACAAAGGTGGATGAATTGTGAGTGTTGTTGTCCGCAAGAATATCCTATTCGGAATATGGGGTATAGCTATATTTATATGTGTGTTGCATCAACCACGTCAATGTACGGGGATTGTCATGCATCCTGAAAGCAGTCCGATTCCATCGGCACAACGACCCGTGGACGGTGTGATGGGCCGATGGGGCTCGAACGCATCGTGCGTGGCGATTTCGCCCAATTATATCATCACCACCCGCCATCAGGGCGGCGGCGTGGGTACGATTGTCCGGTTTAACGGCGAATCCTTCCGGGTGGCGGCGATAATGAATGAACCAACCACTGACGGGGCAGCGGACTTGCGGGTTTGCCTGATCACCCGGCCGGACGGCACACCGGCAAACCGGAGTGATTATGCGGTGTTATATTCCGGTGATCCCACGGGACTGCCTATTGTGGTGGGCGGCTTTGGCTGGGTTCGCGGCGAGGCCGTTTATAATTCGGAGATTGGTTGGGGATATAAATGGCTATCAGCGTCCAATTTAAACTGGGGCGCAAACACCATCGATGATACGCAAGATGATGTGGTGGCGGCGGCGGGCAGCTTCACCAGCGATACAGCTTTGTTTGATTTCGACCCTTATAATGTCATTTTACGTCCATTCGAATGCGCCGTGGCCACCGGCGATTCCGGCGGCGGATGGTTTATCGAAGACGGCGGTGAATGGAAACTGACGTCACTAAGCGCCTATGTGCAATTCAGCAGCGCCAGCTATTACGATGTCATCGGTACGAGTTACGGCGAATGGCACTGGGGCATTCGTTTGCAATCTTACCTATCCTGGATAACACCGCTACTTATCGAACCTCCTTGTGCGAATGTTTCGGCAGCGGACATCACTCATGATTGTCAAGTTACCATTGAGGATATGGCGGTATTAAGCCGGTATTGGTTGGAAGGTTGTAATTTGAGCAATGCGTTCTGTGAGGGCGGCGACGTGGCCGCTGACGGCATGATCAATCTCGAGGATTTTGCGATCATGGCCGGCGATTGGCTGAATTGCGGCTATGCGGCGCCATGGGGATGCGAAAACTGACTCATTATCATCGAGGGGATTGAATAAATGATTATCAAGGCAAAAGCGTATCCGCGTGTGGGGCTGGTTGGAAATCCATCGGATGGCTATTTTGGTAAGACAATATCCTTCACCTTCACTAATTTTTCCGCGGAAGCAACGCTCTATGAAAGTCCGGAACTGGAAATCATTCCCTGTGAAAAAGACCACTCGCGTTTTGCGGGCGTTCGGGAATTGGTGCGAGACGTGGAACTGCACGGTTACTATGGGGGCATCCGATTGCTCAAGGCGACAATTAAACGATTTTATGATTATTGCCATGAGCACAACATCGAGTTGAACCGGCGTAATTTCACCATCCGTTACCGTTCGGACATTCCCCACGGCGTGGGTCTGGCAGGCTCCAGTGCGATTATCACGGCCTGCCTGCGAACGCTGATGAGCTTTTACGGCGTCAGCATCGCCAAGCCGGTGCAGGCGTCGCTGGTGCTGTCGGCGGAAATGGATGAACTGAACATCACTGCGGGCCTGCAGGATCGGGTGATTCAGGTGTATGAAGGCCTGGTGTATATGGACTTTGATAAAACGCTGATGCGCAAACAAGGCCACGGCCGCTATGAAGAACTCGATCCCGGCCTTTTGCCGCCGTTATACGTGGCCTACCGGGAGGATTTGTCGAAAGAGTCGGGCAAGGTGCATCATAGCCTGCGGGATAGGTTTCAGCGAGGGGAGAAAAAAGTTGTGGATAGTATGGCCTATTGGGCCAAATTAACTGATAAATGTCGGCAATATTTGTTAAGCGGCAAAACCGGCCAAATCGGCAAATTACTCGACGCCAATTTTGATCGACGCCGAAAACTGCTGCCCATCAGCACAGACAACCTGCGTATGGTGGAGGCGGCACGGAGCGTCGGCGCCTCGGCGAAATTTACCGGTTCGGGCGGCGCGATCGTGGGAACCTACCAGGACGCGGAAATGTACACACGGTTGAAAAGGGAACTGGGAAAATTGAAGATTAAGGTGATTCAACCGCGATTTGCACCATCGCAAACGAGGGCATCGTCATGATTCGCAAGGCCGTGATACCGGCGGCGGGATTCGGCACGCGTTTTTTGCCCGCGACCAAATCGCAGCCCAAGGAAATGCTGCCCATTGTCGATACGCCGGTGATTCAGTACGTCGTGGAGGAGGCTGTCGCGGCGGGCATCACTGATATCCTTATGGTCATTGGCAAGGGCAAACGCGCCATCGAAGAACATTTCGACCGTAGTTTTCAACTGGAAGCGCAATTGCAGCAAAAAAACCGACATGAGGAAATCAAGTCCTTGCGGCGCATCAGCGAAATGGCGGATATTCATTTCGTCTGGCAAAAAGAGATGAAGGGTTTGGGAGACGCCGTGTATTGCGCCCGTCACCATGTCAATGATGAACCATTCGTGGTTTTGCTGGGCGATACGCTGATTGATGCGGCTACGCCGGCAACGAGCCAGTTGTTCAAAATGTATGAACGGTTTCAGGAGCCGGTGGTGCTGCTGGAAGAGGTTGAGCACGAGCGGGTCAGCCGTTATGGCATTATCGACGGCAAGGAGGTTGAACCAGGCGTGTTTTTAATCTCGGATTTTGTGGAAAAGCCTGCCCCCCAGGAAGCACCCTCGCATCTGGCCATCGCCAGCCGGTACGTGCTGACACCGGAAATATTTGACTATTTATCCCGCACCACCGCGGGCAAAAGCGGCGAAATTCAATTGACGGACGCCTTGAAGATGATGGTGCGACAGCGGGCGATGTATGGCCTGCGGCTGCGTGGGCGTCGCTGTGATATCGGCAATAAAGACGGTTTTGTCCGCACCAACGTTGAATTTGCCCTAAAAGATCCTGATATAGCCGATAGCCTGAAAACTTATCTCAGAAATTTGGTTGCTGACTTCACTAAAAATTCGAAGTAATCATTTTATGAATATACTGATTACCGGCGCAGCGGGATTTATCGGGTCACATCTGACCGAGCGATTATTAGAGATGGGACATACCGTTATCGGATTGGATAATTTCGATCCGTTTTACAACCGAACCATTAAGGAACGCAATCTTCAAGTCGCTCAAACCTCATCGCAGTTTACAATGGTTGAAGCGGATATTCGCGATGCCGACGCTGTAGGAACAATCCTGCAGAATCAACCGATTGACATGATTGTTCATCTAGCGGCAAAGGCCGGCGTGCGGCCCTCCATCGCTGATCCGGTGAGTTATCAGGATGTGAATATTCGCGGCACACAGGTCATGCTGGAGGCTGCACGAAAACATAACATCCGCAAATTCATCTTTGCCAGCAGTTCCAGCGTTTACGGAAACAATAAAAAAGTCCCCTTCGCGGAATCGGATAATGTTGATTTTCCCATTTCGCCGTATGCGGCCACGAAAAAGGCCGGGGAACTATTGTGCTACACGTATCATCATCTGTATGACATTGACATGACGTGTTTGCGTTTTTTTACGGTTTACGGTCCCCGGCAGCGGCCCGATCTGGCGATCCACAAATTCGTCCGCCTGATCGAGAATAACCAGCCCATACCGGTATTCGGCGATAGGTCGATGCGGCGGGATTTTACCTATATTGACGATATTATTCAGGGTGTGCTGGCTGCGATAGAGCGTTGCCGGGGGTACCACATTTACAACCTGGGCGAATCGCGGCCGGTACGGCTGGATGAACTGATTACAGCGATTGAAAAGGCGCTGGGCAAAAAGGCCCGTCTTGAACGGTTGCCGGAACAACCCGGCGATGTACGGCAAACTTATGCTGATGTCGCCAAAGCACAAAAAGACCTGGGCTATAATCCCCAAACACCTATAGAAACTGGACTGGCGGCGTTCGTCACCTGGTATCGCAACCTGTCCGGCTACGCCACAACGCTACGCCGTGACAAGAACTCGTAAGGGAGAAATACGCAACGATGATTAAAATTATCTGCATCTGCGGCGCTCGGCC
>JAFGBA010000020.1 GCA_016933395.1 Sedimentisphaerales bacterium
CCGTTTTTCACCTGATTGTATCCGTTCGCATCCTTGCTTTCGTGTCATCATCGCCTCAAGCCTCCCTGCTTGAATGAGATTTATCTTCTTTGTTTACGCCACGCCGCGAGGGCGATGGCAAAAATTTACGATTAATAATTCCAGCGCCGTTCGCAGGTCGCCGCCGGTCTTGGCCGCCAGATCGATTTCCAGCAGTTGTCCCAGCAATGCTCCAATGTCCTCGATATGCCAATGGCTTACCTGCCGCATAAATACATCGGGCTGGCTCCACACTCGCACCTTCCGGGGGATTTCAGCCTTGCTGATACCGGCGTCCAATAGCAGCCGGGCGTCATAGAGCCGACGGACATGCCATGCAAAAGCACCGACAGCGGTGAACTGGGCGTTACGGTCCTGGTTGAGCATTCGCTCCAAGCCGGTCAGGGCCGTACCCGCCTCACCGGCTGTCATGGCGTCAATAACCTCAAAAACCGTCAATTGGCGATTCTGGCCGGTTAAGGCAATCACATCTTCCAACCGAATCGCCTTGCCCGGACCTTCGGGGCCATTTACATAAGCAGCCAGTTTATCGATTTCCGCTTCCAGCAGGCCCACTTCGGTTCCGGTCAGTTCGATAAGCATGTTGGCCGCGTCCCGACCTAGAGTCAAACCATAGTGGTCCTGAGCATAACGATTCAAAAACGCCGGCAACTCGTACCGCTTGACGGGTTCGCAGGCAATTACGTTTCCTGATTTGGCCACGGCCTTGGCCAGACGTGTATTAGAGGGAAAACTATCCGGTGTAAGAATCAATACGCCCGTCGGACTAGGCCGTTCGACATATGCCTCCAGCGCCTCCCGATATTTGCTGATAAAATCACCGGCATCCCGTACCACCACGACCCGTCGCGGTGATAAAAACGGTGTTGTCCGCAAATCATCCAGAACATCCGCAAGTTCAACGGTGTCGCCGTCATATCGACTTAACGCCAATTGCGGATCCGCCCCTTCCAATGCGATATCGATGATTTCCTCGAGTTGATCGGTTACCAGACGGCGTTCTTTACCATAAATAACCGTCACTGGAGCAATCGTTACTTCTTTTTTTGCCGCCTGTCGAACCATAACAAAATAAATTACTGCATGAAAAACATGGACTGCAAGGCTGTAATATGTTTTACATAAATTCGTTAAGGGCAATTATAACGAACCGATAAACTAAATCAAGGTAACGATTCCAGCCGCTGCCGCGCCAATCGACCAATGGGATCGTCAGGAACGCTGCCAAGTGCTTTTTTCCAGGCCGTACGCGCCTTTTGCCCTTGACCTAGCTGTTGCGCCACATCGCCCAGCCATAACCACCCCTGACGATCATTATCATCAACCGCCACCAGGCGTTCCAGCGTCGCCAAAGCCTGAGTCTTCTGCTCCAGGGCTAATTGCGTTTGCGCCAAGCCAAAAAGACTGGTTGAACGATTCGGTGATTGTTGTAAAACCAATTCAAATTGCTGCTGAGCCTTTTCATATAAACCCTGTCGAAAATAGACATTTGCCAGATTTGTCCGTGCTTCGACATGGTCCGGCCTGAGTGACAATGCCCCCTCAAACGCTCTGGCAGCATCACGCCATTCCTCTCGCCGTCGATACAACACTCCGCGACGGTACATCTCATCGGCCACATCATAATTGCCTATGCGTCCTTCGGTCGATAGATTCGCTGTCGGGACAATAGATGTCACTAAAGCCGTAGGATCATCATTATATATCGGCTGCTGTTTTACGATCTGAACACGCTGGTCTTCCGGCGTAATCGTAATCTTACCCGACGTTACCTGCGTGCGATGGCCGGCCTGATCGGTAATCTCCGCCATAATCTGGAGTGGCCCGGTAAGTTTTTCGGGAATTTGCCATAAATATTCACCCGAACTGGGCTGAGATTCTGTAAGTACAACCCATTTTCCTTCTGATTCGGTGCAATAATAAAAACGTACGCATTTTTCCGCTAAAAACCGGTCAAATCCCGCCCATCGTAATGTCAATTGACGCGAACTGTAACACGCCACCGAACTGGGCGGGCTATACAGATAAAGCTGCGGAGGTGTATGATCCACAAAAACTACCTGCTGGCCGGGAATATTCTGTGGCAATGACGCCCAACCTGTGGCCTGTTCCCCCCCTTCAAATGGCAATGACCGCCTTCCCCACCGATCCACTGCCACGATGAACAATCGATATACCCCTTCATCCGGCGCAGTAAACCGGATTGGTCCCACTCGATCCGCATCATAATCATAGAGTTGCCACAGGCCGGAATAGCCTTGGGCATACCAAAGTTCCACCCGCATCAGATTTTCCGGCTGAACATCTCGAATGGCATATTGTATATCCATTGCCGGAGTACGAATAACCTGCGCTTCCGGCTGCACTGGCATTAGGGTTTGGGCCGGTTCAACCGTAAAAACGTTGCCTTCCCCTGTCGCTTCCACAGAGGCGCAAACAAGCCAAAACAACCATAAGTTGCTTAATAGAAATAAGTTATATGTTTTTTGCATGGCCTTTACCCGGAGAAATTCCCTTAAAGCCATTATACCACATCATTTTTATCGGACGCCGCCGGCAATTGGCTTGAAAGAACCGTGATATAAGATTCAAAAATCCCGATTGCTTATCCCTGTATCACACAATATGTTACGTGCTTCGGATTCTTCTTGTTTTTATAGTTTTTCACCGAAAACAACGGTTTATACGACCTTGTATCAATGGAAATACGCCGAGTAACATCCGAGGACGCCGAAGTTATCGCAAAAATCCACGTCAGCGCCTGGCGAATCGCTTATCGCGGGCTGGTGCCGGATGCCCATCTTGCCAAGTTGAATGACGAAAAGCTGGCCGCATGGTTGCGGGAGCATTGGGGGGAGCGGGGGGAAGAGACGTATGTTGCACAACAATACGGCGAGGTGGTGGGATTTGTGACGATGGGTGGTTGCCGGGATGAGGATGTGGAGCAGGCGGCGGTTGGGGAGATATGGGCGATTTATCTTTTAGAGCGGCATTGGCGGAAGGGGTATGGGACGCAATTGTGCCGGTATGCGGAATCGCTGTTTCGGCAGCGTGGTTGGCGGCGGGCGGTGCTGTGGGTTTTTGGCGGGAATGATGAATCGCGGCGATTTTATGAGGCGATGGGATTTCGGCCGGATGGGGCGACGAAGATGCTGCAGGTGGGGAAAGCATTGGAGGCGGTGCGGTATTGGAAGGAATTTATTCACCACGAAGATCACGATCCGGCTTCGTCTTTGACTACGCCGTGACGGAGAGGGGCACGAAGGAAAATAGTTGCGCAATGGGTACAAGCGGTCTTACGGAGCTAACCAATGAAAACGAAAGATGTAGCAGATCTACTTGACAGGGAATTTCGTATTCCTGAGACGGCCGATGCGGAAATGACTCGACACGCCATCAGCGAAGTCAGCCGGGGTATCGTATCGTCCGCCTTTCATAAAAAAGAAACCGGTCTTATGTTCGATTTCGCAGAAAATGTTGATGCTATATATTGCACCACATTCCTGACCGATGAGACAATCGCTTTTGTGCTATCCAAGTCTGCTGGAGAAAGTTTGATTTTTACGCATCATCCTTTTGATTACCATGAAGATCACCGGGGGCTTACCGCCCTGCCAGATACAACGATTGAGCAGTTACAAACCAACAAAATCGCGGTGTACGCCATTCATGCACCACTTGACGTCGGGTTGAATATTTGTGTGTCACGGAGTCTGGCCGAAAGACTATCCCTTACAAATCCTCAACCTTTTTACCCTGCTCTTGGCGGGTATCTTGGCGTTTATGGACGCTTGGAAGACAATACCATTAGCGACGTTGCCCGCCATGTGGGAGCGGCACTTGGCCTAGAAACCGTCGATATGTTCGATAACAGCAGTGAAATCGGGCTGACAGCGGTGGTTGCCGGCGGCGGTGATCAAATTGATATACTCCAGCAGGCCATACAACTTGGCTGCACATCGTATGTAACCGGAACGGCCGTGCATCGCTGGCAGCGACTTGCTGAAGCAAACCGGGAATTTCGTGAATATGCCCGTAAAGCCAAAATCAACTTGATCGGCGGAACGCATTACAACACGGAAAAATGTGCTGTTCAAGATGTCGCCGCGTTTTTGACTCAGCATGGTTTTATGGCGGAATTTATTGAAGATCCAATATTATCGAAATATATGGATGGTAATTTTGGAATTACTTGAGATATGATAGTATCGCGGTGGGTATGGCCCACCCTACTTTAGAAATCGCACCAGAATCAGAATGAATATTATGTACACTATTATTTTCGATCTTGACGGAACTGTATCTGATCCCAAGGAGGGGATCACCAAGTCCATTAATCATACCTTGGTTGAGCTGGGGTATCAGGCCAAGGCGCCAGAGATGCTGGAGAAATATATCGGACCGCCTTTGGATGTTATTTTCACTGAATTGCTGGAAACCGGCGATGGAAATATTATCGCGCGAGCCATTGATTTATTTCGTGGACGTTATGGCTCTATCGGCTACCGGGAAAACTTCTTGTATGACGGCATGAAGGATATTCTTGCTCAACTACACGGCGAGGGATTCACGCTTTGTGTGGCGACGTCGAAACGACAGGATATTGCTGAAATAGTTGTCGATTATTTTGAACTGAATGACTACTTTAGTTATGTGCGGGGATGCAATCCGCATTGCTCCAAAGTGGACATGTTAGGTGGCATTAAAAACATAGAGCTTCAAATGGTGATGGCTTTATCATGGTTGGCGACAGGGCTTCTGATTTTACGGCGGCGAAGGAGGCAAATATGCCGTCTATTGGCGTGGGATGGGGTTATGGTGATGTAGATGAACTGGCATTCGCGACCACGATTGTTTATACGCCATCTGAGTTGCCGGAAGCCATAAAAAAATATGGAAAACGCCAACAAGACTATCAGGAAAGAACATGACGAAAATCGAGTTATTTGAACAAACTGCAGCGGACTTGGAAGAATATCTGACTATCCCTATTGTTTTTGAAGTTCGTACGATTTTCGATATTCAGATTATTGATCAAGGGTTGGGTGGATTCCGTTTACAGGAACGCGAGCATGAGTCCCCATACATTTTAAATTACGATCATTTGGAAAAACCTGAGTGGGATAAAAAGTGGGATATTTCCAACTGGCTGATATTATCCGCCTTTCTGGACGGTGTTCACGTCGGCGGCTGTGTAGTGGCGTATGACACGCCTGGAATATACATGCTTGCCGGTCGAAAGGATGTCGTCGCATTGTGGGATATTCGCATTGATCCTGCTTATCGACGACAGGGGATCGGGTCCAAACTGTTTCAAGCATCTATTAACTGGGCCAGGAAACGCAACTGCCGACTCTTCAAGGCGGAAACGCAAAACATCAACGTTCCGGCCTGCCGGTTTTACGCCAGACAAGGTTGTGTTCTTGGGCGTATTGATCGGCATATTTACGCTGATTATCCTGATCAGGTTGAACTTGTTTGGTGCAAGGAATTGACATGACCATTGAAACGTATCGGCTTTTACTACGCGAATTTGAACCGAGGGATGCCGGGGCGTTGCATCCGGTGTTTTCGGATGCGTTGGCGACGCGGTTCACCTTGCGCATTCATCGCGAGGTGGCAGAGACGTTGGCGTGGATTGAGGCCATACGCAGATTGTATGATAAACGCGGGTATGGGCCGTGCGGCCGTAATGGAAGGGATTCGCCGTTGCGGCGAATTGGGTGCAACCGTCGCCTGCGTCGGGGCAACCATGGAATTTTATCTTTCGATGGGATTTCAAAAGGTATATGGCAGCACCGCCTGGGAGCGGGAATGGATATAGAAACAGGCAAAGCGATGGATGTTGAACTTATTCAGACGAAACTATCTCAGGCCGAGGTTATTGCGAACCTGGTTCCGTATTATATTTACGACTTGTCCGAGCAGATGGGGTGGCGGTGTCCGGAGTCGGGCCAATTTGGCGGGGAGGATGATTTGCCGCAATACTGGGGGAAGCCTACGGATGATCCGCAATATACCTGGGGCGAGGGAACGGAAGGATATCCATTTATTATTCGGGCTGAAGGCGAGTTGGGCGGTTTCGCCCTGGTGAAAAAGTTTGGCGGGACTGCGCGGCCTCATTTTGAAATTGGGGCGTTTTTTGTTTTGCGTAAATTTCGCAGGCGGCATGTAGGCGAACACATTGCCAAACGTTTGTTCAGTATGTTCCGCGGTGAATGGACGGTTGGATCGATGGCGGGGAATACGCCGGCGAATCGCTTTTGGGCCGCGGTGATTTCCGACTATAGTCGAAACCAATTTCAGACAACCACCGGTAAAGATGAATCGGGGCGATTCGATATGATATTTCATCATTTTTGCAGTTATCCAGAATCAAACATGCAGTAGAATTTGAATGCACAGGATAATCGAATCTTGGCCGGGGACGGCCAAGCCACTTGCATCGTAAGAATGTGCGATATTTTATGGATTTGGCGAGGTTGGTAAATGATGAGTGAAATGAGCATACGAACGGCGGGTGTTGGTGATATTTCAGCGATTCAGGGGCTTTACCGGCAATTGGATGGGTATCACGCCGAGTTGTTTCCTGATATTTTTCAGGCGGTTGAGGGGGATGCGCGGGGGGATGATTTTATTCGCCAGGAGATTGAGAGCGAGAGGGCGGATTATCTTTTGGCGGAGTTGGATGGGCGGGTGGTTGGTTTCATCAGTATGCGGCAGTTGCCGGCGCCGCCGTATCCGATGTATCGGCTGCGGGAGTTTGCGTCGATTGATAACGCGGTGGTGGACGAGGGACATCGGGGCGAGGGGATAGGGACGACGCTGTTTGCGGCCGGGAAGGCGTGGGCGAGGGAGCGCGGGCTGCGGACGATGGAGGTTGGGGTGTGTTATGATAATGAACATGCGCGGGAGTTTTATTTGCATGTGGGATTTCGGCCGGGGTTGGTGAAGATGGTACAGGAGATAATGGAGTAAAAAAATGGTATGATGAACATTCATATTCAACAATGCCGGGAAGATGACTTGCCGACGCTTGCGGGATTTTTTACGGCCTTGTATGAGGGACATGGCGATGGCGTTCCGGATGAGGGGGTGGCGGGCCGGTTGTCGGAGTATTCGCTGATGGCGGAAGTTAAGGGCACGCCGGCGGGATTTATCATTGCCGCGGTAGAGACGATTGAGTTTATGCAGTCGGAGATCGGTCGGAGTGCTTTTCCGGATGTGAAGGAGTATCTGGAGATTCAGGATTTGTATGTGTTGGAGGAGTTTCGCGGCCGCGGGGTGGGTACAAAATTGATTGAAGGTGTTTTGTCGCGGGCGAAGGCAAATGGCATCAAACACGCTATGGTGTATTCCGGTAATAAAGATTATATTCGGACGGCACGGTTTTATGAGAAATCAGGTTTTCGGATGTGGCATATTTTTATGACGCAGACGCTTTAGATCACTGAATAATTCATGAACTATAGTTTTGCTACAAACGATGATTTTGACTTGTTGGCCGAGTGGAATCATCAGCTTATCCGCGATGAAGGGCATCGGAATCCTATGACAATACCGCAACTGCGGGAAAGGATGGAAGGCTGGCTGGGCGGGGAATATAAGGCGGTTATTTTTGAAACTGATAGGGAAGCTGTGGCCTACGCTTTATATAAGGAAACAGACAAGGAAATCTATCTGCGGCAGTTGTTCGTGGTGCGAAACCGGCGGCGACAGGGTAGCGAGCGTAAGGCGATGGAGATACTGCGCAGGAACATATGGCCAAGTGGTAAACGATTGACTGTCGAGGTGCTTACTGCCAATAGTGCGGCCGTGGCATTTTGGCGGGCCGTTGGGTATAAGGATTATGCGTTGACGTTGGAAATCATACCGGAATAAACTTAAACACGACGAAATTTTATGGGAGAAAAAGGTGAATATACTCCAGGAAATTCCCATCAAGTCCTTTTCTATCGCCGCTTACATCTGCCGCATCGAAAACGGTATCGGCCGATATCTGATTATCAAGCGTCAAACGCCGTATTTGAACGATACCTGGCAAATGGTGTCGGGCGCTCTTGAAAAGGGAGAAACCGCGTGGGAGGCGGCACTTCGTGAGATAGAGGAAGAAACCGGGCTGGTTCCGGATCGCCTTTATTCCATCAACGATGTTGAGCTCTTCTACGAAATAAACCAAAACTGCATCAATATTATTCCGGTATTCGTCGGCTTTCTCGATACGGAGCAATCCGTCCGCCTTTCCCACGAACATAGCGAATACAAATGGGTTTCGGCCGAAGAAGCCGTCGCTTTTTTCAGCTTTGATAATCAGATGAAAACCATACGCAGGATAGAAAAGCAATTTGTTCAGCGAAAGCCATTTGAGTTTTTAAGAGTGAACATACCTGATGTAAAACAATGAACCGGTGTGTGAAACATACCAGGTTATGGGACTCATTGGGTTGTCGTACATCAGTATAATGTCTTGGCTCGGTTTGACATCGCGGCGGGTACGGCCCGCCCATTGTTGGCGCGGCAGACGATATTGGTAGGCAAAGGGTGTTGGTGTGAAAGAATGCACAAATCCGTTCCTCTGGATTCCCGCCTGCGCGGGAATGACAGAGTCGCTACAAAACCTTATCATAACATAAACCAGTTAATCTTTTTTCAGGCCGCGTTCGCGGAGGGTGGCTTCGAGGGGATCGCCTTTGAAGTTGGGTTTGGCTTTTTGCTCTGCGACCCATTCGGCCATGATGTTGCGGCATTGCCGAACGATGTCGGGGTGCGTGGGGGCGAGGTTTTGGGTTTCGTAGGGGTCGTTGACCATGTCGTAGAGTTCTTCGTCGGCCCAATTGTTGTAGCGCCAGGCGTCATAGGTGCGGATATAGAGGTGCGTTTTGGTGCGTACGGCACGCTGGACGGTGTAGAGGCTGCTGTCCCAAACGAGATAGTCGCGATCTTCGCCTGGTCCGCCATATAAATTGGCTTTGTATGATTTGCCGTCCCATTGCCGGGGCGCAGCGATATCCAGCATGTCACATATAGTGGGAGCGAAGTCCACATTGTACATCAAGACATCGGAACTGATATTTTTCGGTGTTACGCCGGGCCAGCGGATAATCAGAGGGATGTTATGCAGGCAGGCGTCAATGTTGACATGGTCGGAGTAGATGCCGTGTTCGCCAAACGCATCACCGTGGTCGCCGGAGATGATGATTACGGCGTCGTCGAGTACACCCTGACGCTGGAGTTCATCAAGGATGACTTTCATTTGCGTATCGACCAGGGCGATGGAGGCATCATAGGCGGTAATCATCTGCTCGAAGTCTTTGCGGTTGTTAATCGCGCCGGGCATGAGGGGGTAGAGGCTTTTGTCTTCCTTGAATTGGCCGTGGGCGGTGAAGGGACCGGAGACGTTTTGATGGGCCTTGATGGCGGCTTCGTCGGGCCAGGGTTGGGTAACGGGGGAATTTTTAAAGCGATCGGCCCAAGAAGGATCCATCTTGTAGCAGCGATGAGTGTCCCAGTAATTGATGTGCAGGTAATAATTATCGCGAGCGGCGTTTTGCTTGAGCCAGTGGAGGACTTTTTCGTTGACCTCCATGGCGGTTTCAGCGCCGTAGCGGAGGTTGATGGTGTGGAACTCGCTCCAGCCGCACATGTACCACATGGCATAGTGACGGTCGGCGAAGTTGGAGAAACAGACAGGGTCGTATTTGTTGGCTTTGAGGACGCGCGGGAAGACATCGTTTTCGGATTTGGGGCCGCCGTAGTCACGGATATCGATGTTGAACCTGGCGCCTGCGCCGATGTTGGAGGTGACACCGTTGCGGATACCGAAGCGGCCCGACATCATGGCGGTGCGAGAGGGCAGGCACGGCGAACTGGCGCAATAGTAATTGTTGAAGCGAATCCCTTCGCGGGCGATACTGTCAATAACCGGCGATGTAGGTCTATCATAACCATAACACCCCAAATGATCCGGCCGCAGGCAATCAATATCAAAATAAATAATTCTCACGATGGTGTTCTCCTGTATGTTGGGATTCAAGCGCGTTAACAATCAATATTAAAGAAAGCATTTTCACAAACGCTTTCCGCCCCTTGTTACCGAGTTGTTATATTAATGGTTTATGCCTGGCGATGCAACAAGGTTAA
>JAFGBA010000178.1 GCA_016933395.1 Sedimentisphaerales bacterium
CTGCAAATGGAGCTTTCACGAGCGCTGGTGAAAGGCTGGCCGGAGATTGAAAAAGCCCAGGTGTTTATCAACGAGGCGGGTCAGCGGCGGGTGGGTAATATCACACCGGTGGCGTCAGCGTCTGTTGTAGTGCAGGTAAATCCCGATGCCCGACCGGCGCGGAAGCTGGCGTTATCGATAGCGGATTTTGTCAGCGCCGCCAATCGACGGATGAAGCGCGAAAATGTCAAAGTGATTGTAAATGGGCAAAGCATCACAGTGGCGCCAGAGGGTGAAGACATCAGCAGTGATTATTTGGAGGAGAAAGCCAAATACGAAACCCATTATATCACCAAATTAATTGATATCATGCCGGAGAAATCGCGAATTCAGGTGGATGTGACGCCCCGGTTGTCAAAAACGAGACGACATGAAATCACAATTCCTAATCCCGAAGAAGGTACGGTAGTGGTGTCAACGCGAAGCAACACCAGTGAAGAGACCAGTGAAAACAAAGAAAATTCCGCGGAACCGGGTGTAATGTCAAATGTGCCATCCGGAGAAAGAGATTCGGCGATGGCTTCACGTGAAAGCCGGGAAGATTCGGAGCAGGAAAATACCGTTATCCCCGGCAGAACGGAAACCACCGAAGAGATCGGCCAAGGTGGGGTCAAGGAAATTACCGCCACAGTAAGTATTCCGCGAACGTATTTCGAGGCGCTGGCCAAACAGGAAAGCGGCCAGGACAAACCCGACGATGCCCTGGTAAAAAGCATCATTGCACGAGAGTTGCCCGGTTTTAAACAAAAAGCGATGATGACCGTGGGTCGTCCGGAAAGCGTGAATAATGTGGTGGTTGACACCTATTGGGATGATTTTGAATATATGGCCAAGGCTGGTGTTGAATCAGCCGAGGTTAATCAGGCCGGAGGCGGTGGTTTTACAGGAATCGCCCGGCGATATGGTGAGCATATTGCGGTATCTGCTTTGGCGCTGGTGTCATTATTTATGGTGATGATGATGGCGCGGAAAACATCGGCGCCGGTGGAAATGGATGAAGAAGATGCGGCCATGTTGGTCGGGAAAAAACCCTTGAGCGCCTTAGGACTTGAAGAAGGTTTGATTGATGGTGCAGATGCAGGCGCCCTTCTGGCCGGTATGGAGATGGACGAAGAAGACGTGCAAAGCCAGCAGATGCTGGAACAAATAAGGGAGTTGGTGACGGATTCACCCGAAACAGCGGCAACATTGGTGAATAACTGGATTCATCAAAGCGACTGAGAAATTATGCCTGAAGAAACTCTTGATATAGCCATACCCGGCATGCGTAAGGCGGCCATTATTTTATTGGCTCTGGGCAAGGAGGTTGCGCCACAGGTTGTCAGCCGAATGCAGCGCGAAGACATCGAAAACGTATCGCGTGAGATCGCTGAATTAAAGCGTATTGGAGCGGGGGAACAAAAAAAGGTGCTTAAGGAGTTTTACAATCTGGCGATGGCGCATCGGTTTACCGAACAGGGGGGATTGTCATACGCTCAAGCGCTGTTGGAGCGGAGTTTGTCCTCCGAGGAAGCAAATGAAATCATATCGCAGATTACCCAAACAATTCAACAGGCACCTTTCCAGTTTTTACAGAAGGCCGAAGCGGAGAACGTGTTGACGTTTATCCAGGATGAGCATCCGCAGACAATCGCGTTGATTTTGGCGCATCTGGCGGCGCAAAAATCGGCGGAAATTCTTCAGGGGCTGGCCCAGCAGAAACAGGTGGAGGTGATCAAACGCATTGCTTCGATGGAGCAGACCAATCCGGAAGTAATTCGAGAGGTGGAGCAGGGATTGGAGCATCGGCTCAGCGATATTGTGTCGCAGACATTTGACAAGGCGGGCGGCGTGGATGCGGCGGCGGAAATACTGAATTTGGCCGATCGCTCGACGGAAAAAGGCATTCTGGAAAGCCTGGAAACCGACGATCCGGATCTGGTGGAGCAAATTCGCCGATTGATGTTTGTGTTCGAGGATATTTTGCTGGTTAACGATAAGGGCATCCAGTCCGTGTTAAAGGAGGTTGACAACGACGAATTGGCGTTGGCGTTGAAGACGGCCAGCGATGAATTAAAGAACAAGATATTCAGTAATATGTCAGAACGCGCATCACAGTTAATCAAGGAGGACATGGAATATATGGGGCCTGTGCGTCTGAGCGACGTGGAAAATGCTCAGCAGAAAATCGTGGATATTGTCCGTCGATTGGAGGATGCCGGTGAAATTATTATTTCCGGTCGCGGCGGCGATTCGGAACTGGTGGTTTAATAAATGTCAGTACTCAAAGCCGTGGAATTCAATAATTCGAAGATGAGGTCGGAGTTATTTAATCTCTCCGATATCGAAGCTGAGGCGCAGGCAATTTTAGCCGAGGCCAAAAAGCAAGCCCGAATGATGATCGCAGACGCCGAAGCACAATGCAACGAACTGCAGGAGGAAGCCCGCCGGCAAGGGCATCAACAGGGCCAACGAGAGGGTGTTGAGCAAGGTCTTCAGGAAGGCCGGGACCAAGCGTTCAAGGAGGCGCAAACGGAATTTTCCCAGACCAGTCATGAAACGCTGACAACCTTGCAGGCGATATTGGATCAATTTGATAAGCAAAAAGCCGAACTGCTTTGGCGTGCTGAGCAGGAGACAGTGGCGCTGGCGATCGCCATCGCTGAAAAAATCACGCGCCAGATCGGCGTGTTGCGTCCGGATACCGCCAAGGAAACTCTCAAGGAGGCTCTGGAACTGGTGAATCGACGCAGTAATGTAATCATTTATGTCAACAGTCGGGATCTGGAGCATCTTCGGCAAATGACACAAAACGAATCAATATTGGCGGATTTCAACAGTATACATTTTCAGGCGGATGATGCTGTTGAGCCAGGCGGCTGTCGGCTTGTGACGGAGAACGGCGCCGTTGACGCACAATTAGCCACTCAAATTACGCGTATTGGCAACGAATTAATTCAGGCTTTAGACCTGCATCCCCGTCGTCGTGCAGATTTAAATTCGTCGATGGAGGGAATATCGATATCGGATGCGTCCAGTGAAGATAATAAGGAGAAAACAACGGATTAACCATGGTTGCCGCACACGAACATTTTATCCAACGCCTCCAAACATTGCAGCAAAGTACATTGCTGGAATTGCAGGGCCGGGTGACCGCCATGGGCGGATTAATCGTGGAGGCGGATGATTTTTGTGCGCCAGTCGGCGCACGTTGCGAAATTCGTACGCGGCATGGCGACAGCCAACCGGCCGAGGTCATCGGTTTTCGCGGCCGGGCGGCGGTGCTGATGCCGTTGTCGGACGGGCTGGGCATTTCACGCGGCGACTATGTAAACTGTATAAGCACCTCTATGACGGTTCCGGCGGGCGAACACCTTTTAGGGAGAATTATAAATGCGCATGGCGAGCCTATCGACGGCAAAGGACCGCTTTTATGTCAGGTGCGCCGCAATGTGCACGCCGAACGTTTAGGCGCATTGGCGCGAACACGCATCGACAGGCCTTTGCCAACCGGCGTGCGTTGCATTGATGGTTTGACGACGGTAGGCGCAGGACAGCGCATGGGTATATTCAGCGGGCCGGGCGTGGGCAAGAGTGTGCTGTTAGGGATGATCGCGCGTTTCACGGCCGCGGATGTGGCGGTAATCGGATTAATCGGCGAACGCGGCAGGGAGGTTCGTGAGTTCATCGAGCGCGATTTGGGAGAGGAAGGTTTGCGTCGTTCCGTAGTGATAGTGAGCACATCGGATGAGCCGGCCCCATTACGAGTTCAAGCGGGATTTATGGCCGCGACGGTGGCGGAATTTTTTCGCGATAGAGGATCGGATGTGTTATTGCTGGTGGATTCGGTAACGCGCATCGCCATGGCGCAGCGTCAAATCGGTCTGGCGATGGGCGAGCCGCCCGCCACCAAAGGTTATACGCCCAGCGTGTTTGCATTATTGCCGCGTCTGATCGAACGTTGCGGACGCAATGTTCATGGCAGCATTACGGGATTTTATACCGTGCTGGTTGAAGGTGATGATTTAAGCGAGCCGGTGTCGGACGCCATGCGGAGCATTCTAGACGGGCATTTATGGTTATCCCGTGAATTAGCCAACCGCGGACATTATCCCGCCATAGATGTTCTTGAAAGCATCAGTCGGGTGATGGTGGATGTTGCCGATGACAAGCATCAGGAGGCGGCTCGAAAGTTAATCCGATTAACGGCGGTGTATCGTGATATTGCCGATCTGGTCAATATTGGCGCCTATGCGGAAGGCGGCAACGCCGAGTTTGATCTGGCAGTACGTGCTCGTGATATTATCAATCAGTTTTTACAGCAGGATGTAAACGAGGTTGTTACGTATGAGCAGACACTAACGCAATTGGCGGAATTGACGGCGTCGTTACAGGCAATGTCTGAGTCAATGGGTCGGGTAAACCAAGTTAATGGTTCCGCGAAGTATGGTCCCAAGACAGGTAATTCGAGTCGTTCTAACAGCGCCAATATCAGTCGCATCGGCGCGGATCGCGCCCGTATAGGCATATAAAGCGGGAAAATTTATGAAGAAATTTAAGTTTCGTCTGGAACCGGTTTTACGTTGGCGTCGCCAGCAGGAAGACGAAAGAAAACGTGCGGTAGGCGTTTTGGTGCAGGCGATACATCAAGAACAACAACAGGCGTTGCAACTGGCCTCCAATTTGCAATCCGAGGGCCATGCCTTACAGAAGCAGTATCGAAGCGGTCAGGTGGATTTGGATTATGTCGGTCATTATTTTCGATATGCGTATCAGGTGCGTCAGGCTATTACGCAGC
>JAFGBA010000179.1 GCA_016933395.1 Sedimentisphaerales bacterium
CGGAAGCATTTCGGCGGGAGATTGCCCCGGCGCGGACGTTTTTACGCCAGCGGGAGGCGGAGGCGTTTTTAGCACAGGGACTGGGTTCGCACTTGACGGCGGAGGATATTCTCGTTATCGGTCCGGAAGGACCGGTGGACAATGCTTATCGCATGTCCGATGAGTGCGCGCGTCATAAAGTGGCGGATCTGTTGGGCGATATGCAATTGCTGGGCCGTCCCGTGCGCGGGCGCATTGTGGCTTATCGTAGCGGGCATCGAGCAAATCAATTGCTGGTGCGCAAACTCATCGAGCATCAGCAGCAAAAACAAAAACAACAGGATACGGTCAATCAGCCGCTGCTGGACATCCGCAAAATCCAAAAGATTCTGCCGCACCGGTATCCGTTTTTATTGGTGGACCGGGTTATTGAAATCGACGGCGATAAGCGGGCGGTGGGCCTGAAAAACGTGACCATGAACGAGCAGTTTTTCCAGGGGCATTTTCCCGGCACGCCGATTATGCCGGGCGTGCTCATTGTAGAGGCCTTGGCGCAGATGTCTGGGCTATTGTTCGCTCAGCGGCTGGAGCATACCGGTCAGTTGGCGGTGTTGTTGAGCATGGACAAGGTGAAGATGCGGCGGGCGGTGGTGCCCGGCGATCAGTTGTTATTAGAAGTGGAGGCGGTGCGGATCAAAAGCCGGACGGGCGATTGCCGCTGTCGTGCCCTGGTTGGAGGACAGGTGGCGGCGGAAGCGCAAATTCGTTTTATGCTGGTGGACGCCGAACCGGTTTAAGACATTAACCAAAAATTTTATGAAACAGATACATCCGACAGCAATCATTGATAAAAGCGCAGAACTGGGCGACGGTGTAAAGGTCGGGCCGCATTGCGTCATCGGGTCGAACGTGACTATTGGTGATGATTGCGAACTTCGGACCGGCGTAGTGATTGAGTCGGGCGTGAGTCTGGGGCGGAATAATCGTTTATCCGCAGGCGTGGTGCTGGGCGAGGAGGCGCAGATTCTGAACGAATTCAATCCCGAAGGCTTGGTGATTATCGGCGATGATAACATCTTTCGCGAAAATGTTACCATCAATCGTGGTTCCAAACGTGACACCGGTCGGACAGTTGTGGGCAACCATGCCATGTTTATGATCGGCAGCCACGTGGGCCATGACGCGGTGGTGGAGGATCATGTTCTATTGGGCAATTACGTCCAAATAGGAGGTCACTGTTGCGTCGAGCATCATGCTATTGTTAGCGCCATGAGCGGGACGCATCAATTCGTGACGATCGGTTGCTATGTTTTCACCGGCGGCTGCACGGGGATGCAGCGGGATGTACCGCCCTATATGCGGGTGAGTGGTATGTATAATTTGGAGGTGCATGGCGTCAATGTCGTGGGATTGCAGCGTAATGGTTTCGGCGATGATGACATTGAGCAGTTGCATCAAGCCTGGCGGCGTTTATGGCGGCGCCGCAACGGCGAAGTATTTGCCGACGTACTGGCTGAACTGGACGCAACCGATAACCTGGCGGAGCCGGTGTGCTACCTGGTGAATTTTGTCAAACAAAGCAATATGCATCGTTTTGGTAGATATCGCCAGTATATTCATGCGCATGCGTAAAGAGATGGGAGAAAAAGAAAAGTCGATGTCATTGATCAGTCCTCAAGCCGCCGTTGATCCATCCGCTCGCATCGGGCGGGACGTGTGCATAGACCCGTTTTGCGTGCTGGGACCGGACGTATCCATCGGTGATGGGTGCTGCCTGATGAATAATGTGACCATTCAGGGACATACGGAGGTTGGCGTGGGAAACGTGTTTTATTCCAACTGCGTTATCGGCGTTGCGCCGCAGGATTTGAAGTACCACGGTGAGGTTACCCGGACGATTATCGGCGAACACAATGTTTTTCGCGAAAATGTTACTGTACATCGCGGTACGGAAAACGGCGGCGGCCAAACGCTGATAGGCGATGGCAATCTGTTTATGGTGGGCGTGCATATTGCTCATGATTGCATCATCGGCGACCAGGTGATTATCGGCAATCAGACGCAGTTGGCCGGCCATGTTATCATCGAGGATTTCGCGGTGATCAGCGCCTTGTGTGGGGCGCATCATTTTACCACCATTGGTCGCTATGCCTATGTTGGCGGCCTGACGCCGGTGCGGCGGGATGTGCCGCCGTTCACCAAATTCGACAGCGAAGGGGTGCGAGCCGTCAACGAAGAAGGGCTTAAACGTAACGGTTTCAACGACGATGACATTGGGGAAATTAAAAAAGCATTTCGTCGGCTTTATCGTAAAGACGGTGACATTACCGACCATTTGCGCGAGTTGCGTGAAACAATTCCCATGAATGAACATGTTGTCTACTTATGCAATTTTGTCGAAGCGTCCTGTCAGGGACGTTTTGGCCGGTTTCGCGAGTTGCAACGACATGATCACCGCAGTGAGCGGGCGCGCCGCCTGCCGCATGAGGTGCGCGGCGATGGCGTTGAGGAGAAACAACCATGATGAATTTACGCGCCGCGGTTATCGGGGCGGGTAAGATGGGCCGTTTGCACAGCCGGATTTATCATCAGATCGACGGCGTGGAGCTGGCGGCCGTGGTGGATACCGAACTGGACAAGGCCCGCGGTCTAACCGAGCAATATGGCGGCGAGCCGGCAGCGGATTATCGCGAGATTATCGATCGGGTGGACGTGGTTACCGTGGCGACGCCGACGGAGCATCATGCCGCCGTCGCCGAACCGTTTTTGCGGCGCGGATTGGGCGTGCTGGTGGAAAAACCCATTGCCGCCACGCTGGATCAGGCCCGACGGATGCTGCAACTGGCCCAAGAGCATAAGGCCACGCTGCAGGTGGGTCATTCTGAACGGTTTAATCCCGTCGTGCAGGCAATGGGGCGAATTCGGTTTACGCCGCGGTTTATCGAGGTAAATCGCATTTCGCCTTATACCTTCCGTTCGACCGATATCGGGGTGGTATATGATATGATGATTCACGATATTGACATCGTGTTGTCGCTGGTGCGCCGGCCGGTGCAGGACGTGCAGGCCGCCGGCGTCAACGTTCTGGGCGCCCAGGAAGACATCGCCAACGCCCGTGTGGTGTTCGAAGGCGGCTGCGTCGCTAACCTTACTGCATCACGACTGGCGCTGAAAACCGAACGAAAAGTGCGCGTCTTCAGCGAGGACGCGTATTTGTCGCTGGATTATTTCAAAAAGACGGGCGTGATGATTTCCCGCACGGCCAATCTTGACATGCTGCATGATTTGCGCCGCCGTGCGGATGAAGGCAAACTCGATGTCCAGAATATCAACTGGACCGATCTGGTGAAGGTGGAGGAACTGGATATTGATGATCGCGAACCGCTGAGGCTGGAGCAGGAAGCATTCGTGGCGGCGGTTCGTGCAAAAACCAATCCGGTGGTGTCGGCCGCGGACGGAGTGGCGGCAATGGAACTCGCTGAACGCATCATCGCCGGTATCGGTCAGCATGAGTGGGAAGGCAAAAACTCGATGACGATTAGCGCCCGGCAATGGCACGGCCGTTCGGCAAAAGTGCAAACCCCAGGGAGTAAAGCGTAATGGCTCAGTTAAATGTTAATATCGATCATGTGGCGACCATTCGTCAGGCCCGCGGCGCCAATGAACCCGATCCCGTCTGGGCGGCGGTGGAATGCGAGTTGGGTGGAGCCGCCGGGATCACGATGCACCTGCGGGAAGACCGCCGTCACATTCAGGATCGCGACGTTTTATTGGTGCGGGAGACGGCCAAGGTGCTGGTTAATCTGGAAATGGCCATTGCCGAACCGATAGTGAAGTTTGCTCTCAGGACTAAGCCGGATCAGGCGACGCTGGTCCCCGAACGCCGGGAAGAACTTACTACCGAAGGCGGTCTGGATTGCGTGCGGCAACAAAAACGCATTGCCGAAATAGTTAAGCGGCTGCATCGCGCAGGTATCGAGGTGTCGGCGTTTATTGTGCCGGATGTTAAGCAGGTTGCCGCTGCGGCCAAAGCAGGCTGCGATGCGGTGGAGTTGCATACAGGCATGTACGCCAATGCCCGCACCGGCGAGCAGATTAACCGTTGTCTGCATCAATTGGAAGAAGCCCGCGATGTAGCATGGGAGCAGGGGTTGGTTGTGCACGCCGGGCATGGCTTGACATACAATAATATCGGCCCGGTCGCAGCTCTGGAAGGTATTGAGGATTTCAACATCGGTCACAGCATCGTGTCACGGTCGGTATTTGTCGGCATCCGTGAGGCGACGCGGGAAATGATAACCCTGATTGACAAATACGCGGATTACATAAGGCAATAACCTTATTTACAACGCAAGGGAGACGCTCATGTTTAATGGTTCTATCGTAGCATTGGTAACGCCGTTTGCCGGCGGCGAAGTGGATTTTGAAACGTTGCGGGAACTGGTGGATTTTCATATTCGCAGCGGCACTGACGGCATTGTGCCTGTAGGGACGACCGGAGAATCGCCCACGCTCGATTGTGAAGAGCACCGCGAGGTGATTCGCGTGGTGGTGCAGGAAGCCGCCGGCCGGGTTCCGATCATCGCCGGAACCGGCTCAAACAGCACCGCTGAAGCCATTGAATATACCGCTTACGCCAAGGAGGTTGGCGCGGACGCCACGCTACAAGTCACCCCTTATTACAATAAACCCACCCAGGAGGGTCTTTATCAGCATTTTTGGGCTATTGCCGAGGCCGTGGATTTGCCCATGATACTATACAATATTCCCGGCCGGTGCGTCATTAACATGGAGCCTCGAACCATTGCCCGTTTGGCCGAACATGAAAACATTGTCGCCATTAAAGAAGCCACCGGCAGCATGGACCAGGTTTCGGAGATCGCCCAATTAACCAATCTGACGATTCTTTCCGGGGATGATTCCATCACTTTGCCGATAGCCTCGGTGGGCGGGAAAGGCGTTATCAGCGTGGTGGCCAATATCATACCTACCGATGTGAAGGCCTTGACGGACGCTATTCTGGATGGCGATTATCCGGCGGCATTGAAATGGCACAAAAAACTTTTTACCTTATCCAAGGCGCTGCTCAGTCTGGCGACCAATCCTATTCCCATCAAGGCCGCCATGGCCGAACTCAAGCTCTGTTCCGATGAAGTGCGTTTGCCGCTGGTTGGGCTGAGTCCGGATAAACGCGAAACACTGGTAAATATTTTGAAAGACTATGGACTCTTGCGCTAAAAGGATTCAACATTGACGGCCTCACCTTTTGATGAACTGATTGATCGCCGAAACACCGGCAGTGAAAAATGGGACAAATATAACGGGCGGGACGTTATCCCCATGTGGGTGGCGGATATGGACTTTCGTTCGCCGCCGGCGGTAATAAAGGCTTTACAGGAGCGTGTCGATCACGGTGTGTTTGGCTATACCTCCGCCACGGAGGAACTTACGCAGGTGATTATCGACCGTTTGGAACGGATGTACAACTGGCGGGTGAAGCCTGAATGGCTCATCTGGTTGCCTGGGCTGGTGTGCGCCCTGAATGCCTGTTGTCGCGCCTATACGGAACCGGGCGAAGAGGTTATCACATTTGTGCCGGTATATCCCCCGTTTCTGACGGCGCCGCGTTTTTCCCGGCGCGAATGTAAAACATGTTCGTTACGGTTCGAGAACGGCTGCTGGACGATTGATTTTGAACGATTTAAAGCGGAGATCAGCGATAAGACCCGTTTGTTATTATGGTGCCATCCGCATAATCCCGTCGGCCGCGCCTGGAGTCGGGCGGAATTGGAGCAATTGGCCGATATATGTCAAAAGCATAATCTCATCGTCTGTTCTGATGAAATTCATTGCGAAATTGTCCTGGATGAAGACAAACACCATATTCCTCTTGCCGC
>JAFGBA010000180.1 GCA_016933395.1 Sedimentisphaerales bacterium
CCGGCAAGAGCATTATTCCAGTAGAACGTGTTATCACCATCACATTTATAGCTTGCATGGTTGTACACGCGCATCAAGCCTGAACCGCTGATGGTAATCCAGTTTGCCACTGGTTCGTTGTTCGGATAAACATTTATAAAGGTACCCGACGCCAAAATGTCCGTCTCGTAACTCGGATTGGGAATCGTCAGCGGCGTAGCGGCCCAACAAATACAGGATGCCAACAGGATTGAAACCACAACCCATTGCTGTATCAACTGCCACTTCATAATATCAATCTCCAATAATATTTAATGTTTAAGTCGCAAATCATTGCCTAGGCTTTATCAAGCATCCCTAACTGGCGATTCATATTGCACCCGTTCTGAACTTCGTGCAAGAGATTACAAATTTCTCAACAAACCGGACCCGCGGATTTTCGCCAATTTTTATCCTTCCATTTTCCTTGCGTAAAATCAGGCACTTTAATTGGCTGCCCGTTACCATCCATCGACAGCTTTGAACAATGGCTGATACAGCTCCACGTCGCGGCATCATACACATCAATCCACGGCTCCTTATCCTGCCTGACCATTTCCACAAAATCCTTGAGAGTAAAGAAGTCACCGCCGCCATGACCGGTTTGGGCCGCAACTGAAGCAAATTTTTTCCAGCAGGGATGCTCGTACTTGTCTCGATAATCTGACGCATTGACATAATGAACCCCGCCTTTATCCTTATCTTCCTTGAGGAAAATACCGTCAATGATGCGTGTGCGACTATTGTATACCCCCTTTGTTCCCTGCATAAGATAAAAATAGTCTAGTGGACGATAGGACATCATATCGAAGTCCACACGGATTACTTTCTTTTGAGCCGTATGGATGGTGGTGGTGTAATAATCGCCGCGTTTGAACGCAATTTGTGCGGCGGGGCTATCCGCTCCGAATCGTTCGACGGCATATAAATGCAGGGCACGAGGACTGGTCATCATCGTTGTCATATAGTCCATGCAGTCGCCGTCATTGATGCCGAACCACTTGCTGACCGGCCCCAGGCTATGCGTCGCATAGGGATGTTCATAGCGGTCTCGTTGTCTTTCGCCGCGCCACGTCAACGAACCATCCATATTGAAACACAGATTTTTGCAATCATGGATATAACCGCACTCGGCATAATAGGGCTCACCAAAAATACCCTGAACAATCATATTTTGAACCATCATTCGGTCGCGGGCGTAATTATAATTTTCCAGCATCATGTAATGCCTGCCCGTTTTTTCCTTTGTTTTGACCAATTCCCACAATTCATCCAGAGTATCACCGGCGGTTACTTCACAGCCGACATCCTTGCCGGCGTTCATGGCGTCAATACTCTGGGGAACATGCCAACCGACCGGCGTGCAAATCATGACCGCATCCAGATCGTCTCTTTCAAGCAGTTTGCGATAATAATATTCATCGCCCAGATAGGCCGCCGGCTTTTGACCGCTTATCTGTTCAACAAGCTCTATGCCTTGTTTTAAGTTTTCGGCATTGATATCGCATAGCGCGGGCACCTTGACATCGGGCAGTTTAAAAAGATGCTTTGTCAAACTTCTCCCGCGATTACCCATACCGATCACGCCGATGCGGATCGTTTTTGTTGACTCGCCGGCGCCAAAAACACTGCCAGATGTCATTGTCGCCACAACTCCCGCCGACATCTTCATAAAACTTCTGCGATTCATAATATTCATCGTATATTCCTTTCTTGTGTGCATCTTCTACTTCACATATAACTGGTTTGAACCGTCACTCTTTTAAACAGTCCATAATGATACGCTCAAAATATGCACGATCGTAGTTGTCAGGTCGAGGTTTCCAGTCGTTCAGCTTGGTCATAACAATGCCGTAATCCGGCAATACCATGCAGAATTGTCTTCCGCGGCCGCCCATCCACCATACATTTGAATCGCTTCCCCTGGTCGTCCACCAGCTTAATCCATACCCGGTAACCTTTAATCGCTCCTCCGACTGGCCGAACCATGGGTTAATCTTATAGGGGATATCGGCAAGACTTTCCCGTACAAACTCCCTGGGCAGAATCTGTTTATCCCGCCATTTTCCTTCCGTCAGGTACAAATGTCCTATTCTCGCAAGATCCTGGGCGGTCCAATGTGTAAATGAATGACCGAAATGGACGGCTGCCATTTTACCGTTTGCGGCCTTTATCATCGTACCCACTTTGTCCACTTCCCATTCCATCTTGCCCTGCATATCGTTCAACGCCTTCTCTCGGAGGACTTCCTGTAAGGGTTTTCCGAAAATATATGTCAAGGCACGGGCAAGTGCCTGAGATTGGTCATTGTGATAGTGGTGTTGTGTTCCCGGTTTAATATTACCCGGGTCAAAATACTCCATTCCGTACCAGCGCGTCGCGGCCATTCCCGATGTCATCGAGGCAAGATGGCGGAAGGATATTTCATCGGTATAAGGCCCCGTTTCAAAGTCAGGCCAGTAGTCTTTCACTTTGTCGTCCAGACTTGAAATCAAACCGTCGCGGAGCGCCAAGCCCAACATCATGCTCGTAATAGACTTTGAGATGGACTGTGCCATTATTACCATATCTGACGGCCCTGCATAGTTCCACTGGCCGATCAAGTACCCATTACGAATCAGCACGCCGTTGGCCTGCGACTTTTTCATCAGTTCATCGATATCCTCCATCGCTTTAAGGGATATCCCGAAGTCTTCTGGATCGCCCTTGAGCCACTCTTTTCCCGGGAAAACGATGGCGTCAGCCTGTTTGGCGGATTTCTTTGCTCCGTCCGGTGTTACCCCGGTCTCGCGAAAGCGAAACGAAAAGAGATCTGCCTCCTGCATGACGAACCGCAGACAGACGGCCTTGCCGGCCAATGCGCTTAGATCGGGATTACCGCTCCAGCACACAACGTGCTCGATCTCATCACCGACGATAAGAGAGCAATCCGCCAGACCAAATCCATTGACCGGCGCGCCTTCGGGCGTCTGTATCGCGACTCGCATGCCGCCCGCCGCGGCCGTACTGTAGTTAAGGACTAGCTCCCCACCGGAAAATATCAGCGGTTTAGTTAGCAATTCGCCTTCCTCGGCCCCGGCATGCACGGAAACGAATCCGTCCGTGCGCAAGGTATATCGGTGCCCGCTTCTCGAATTGTAGATCGACATTTCCGCAGGGCCGGTGGGCACCACATTAAGCGCCACATAGTTCGCCCGGCTTTCCCACCGCTCAGGATCGAGTCCGGGGCGAATGAACGCTTCCGTAAACAGACGATCAAAGGTTATCGAGCCGGCGCGTGAACTCATCAACAGGATATCCGTTGAGCCGAGCATGGCATGGGTCTTCTCCGTGCCGACCCGGCCGGCGACAAATCGGGATGGCAGGGCGATATAAATATGCGGCGCACGAAAATACGGATGCGTCTGGCTGGTGTAAAGATGTTCGCCCGGCAGATTCGGATTCATCGTCACCGGCGTGCTCCAATTTTTAAAATCCGGTGATGTGGTGCGCGAGATTGATCGCAAACCGCCGCCTGCCTCCCCAACCTCCTGAGTTCCGCCATGAGCTGTCCAAGACCGAAAATAGCACACGTATAACTTCTCGGCCTCTGACCAGAAAGCCACATTCTGCGAATCAAACGCATGGGACCACGACATGTCAAAAGGAATCACAGGCTCCTGGCTTATCTTTTTCCAGCGAATACCGTCAGGAGACGCAAATGTATGCAATCCATCGGCCTTGACTTTTCGTTGAAACCCCGGATGGCCGGCGACCGCCTTGAAACGTTCGTCGGGATTCACGTCCGGCCGGGTGTCCAGAAACGGTGAGAAGTTATGGCTAAACGGCGACTGTCCGGCCAGAATAACGTTATTATCGCGCGTCCCGTCAATCTCATAAAGGCCGAGATGGGGAAATGTCCATTCGTGCCCGTCGCGGCTCTCGGCATAGCAGGTGATTTCACCCGGATGCCCGCTGGGGCGAGGCCGTGTATAGGTATAGCTTGGGTCATAGTCCCGGTAATACGCCCGGTAAAGATCGCCGTCCTTGATGATGGTCAAATAGCTGCCTGTTACCGGCGATGCCGCCAAGGGCTGCTTTTGCGGCGTTTGCAGCCGCAACTGCAAACCGTGCAATGCGTCAATCACGGCGTCATCCACGAACAATTGAAGCGTTGAGCCGATTTCTATGGGGCCGGTCGTCGTTTGCTCCAAATTTCGCACATTCGTTGTCTGCGCAAACGTAACTATTGCAGAAATTCCACACGCCACCATCGCCAAAACTATGTATTTAGTGATATTCACCTTGTGATGCATGCCATTCTTTTCCTGATCAGAAAACGTGATAAACCTGCCCAGCACGAAGAGAACCTCCGAATGCAATTAATAGAGCTCCCCATCCGACGCAGAAAATCCTTGTTTATGCTCTTTTGGAGAAGGCCATTTACAGGAAACAATATACAAATCTTTAACAGATTCCGAAGGTATGTTAAATTGAACGACCGCACCCGGATGACGCACCACCATATCCCCGAAAAGCTCGAAGGAATTTTTTTCGACGTCTTCGTAGCTGACTTGCTTTCCCTTTGAGCAAAAAAATAACTATTTTTCCATAACACCCGAATCAACGTTAGCTTTAAATGACCCTGTATTTCTGCAATAGATATTGAACCTTTGATATAAATCTCAGATAGAGACATCGAACCTTTGCCGCACATTACCAGGAAAAGTTGTTTTCTCTAAAGGAAAAAAGACTGGCATTCCTTTGCACGTGTCCGTCAAGGAACAGCGCATTGGGCCCTATATTATCGTTCGTGCCGTGATTCAGATTCCGTAAATTATGTCTGAAAACATGATTAAACACTTCAGACTGATACGCCGGATTTGACAAGAAATGTTCTGCGGCGTACAATACGACGCCGTAGCCGTCTGACTGCGAAAACATATAGCCATTGGAATCCCATATCGTAACTTTTTCTGATGGACTGGGAACCTGAGACGTACGCATGATTTTGCCGTCATCCACGCTACTGAAGGGAGGAATCGACCAGGGAACATGACGGGCCTTTTTATTGTTCCAGTCCCGGTAACTCATCATAACGGCGCCATAGCTGATACGTTCATCA
>JAFGBA010000181.1 GCA_016933395.1 Sedimentisphaerales bacterium
GATAATCTGGTCAACATGACCATCGAACACGCCAGTAAGCAGGCCAACATCTCCGAGGTGGCTTATCAGCAAATCGAACGCCAGACCGCCTGAGTGTGCGTTTGGCAATAATTTGTTATGTACCAACATGGTAATGAAGCCTTTCTTGCTGTACTTCTTATTTATATGATATGAAAGTACTGATAACAGGTGCGGCCGGCAATCTTGGGGGCGCATTAGCTCATTATTTGTTGGACACTTCCGATCTGATACTCCATTTACTTGTCCACAAAAAAGATGTTTGTTCTTGTCTTAAATTATCACCTCGAACCAAAATCTTTCGAGGTGATCTGGCACATAAAAATAGCTTGCATACGTGTCTTGAAGAGGTTGATGTTATTATTTATTTTGCCGGTGTTCTTTTTAAGGGAAGACCAGAAACTTTTCTTGCAAAAACAAATGTCGGCTATTTTAGAAATTTATGCGATATGGCCCTGGAATTTCCCATCAAAAGAATAATCTTAATCAGCTTTCCTCATGTTGAGGGGAACTCCACTCCAGATCATCCGGCTAAAGGTTCTCTATGCAAAAAACCAATATCCGTACACGCCCAAACCCGACTTGATGAGGAAAAATATCTTTTTGCCGTAACATCAAATAGCACTATTGAACCTGTTTCATTACGTTTAGGGATGGTGTACGGTAAGGGAGTACTGATGATTGAGGCAGCGCGTTTGTTAGCAAAATGGCGAATGCTCGGAGTATGGAAGGAGAAAACCTGGATTCACCTGATATCAATGGACGACTTCTTGGAGTCTGCGAAAAACGCCATTATCAGAGAAAATATTCGAGGCATATATCATATCGGTGACGAAGGCCGTCAAACATTACAGGAATTCATGGATATCGCAACATCGACATGGAATTGTAAAAAACCCTGGATAATGCCGGTTTGGGTGATAAATCTTGCCGCAACTATCTGCGAGGTTCAATCAAGCATTTTTGGCACTATTGCCCCCTTGACAAGAGACTTTATACGAATCGGACGTGTCTCTTACTATGGAGACACCTCAAAGATGAGGGCCGAACTTTTAGGTGATTTAAAATACAAAACCATCCAAGAAGGCAAATGTATATTATAATAAGGTTATGTAACAATTGGCAGGTGCTCATTTCTACCGAGCCAAGCGTCTGAGCATGGCGAGATTGAGCATGTCGTAGTCCCGGCCGCCGGGGGATTTGCCTTTGGGGGTTTCCAGGATGAAGGGAAGTTTTCGCAAGCGGCGGTCGGCCAGCAAATTGCGGAAGGCTTCCCGGCCGAGTTTGCCTTTGCCGATGTGTTCATGGCGGTCAACGCCGCTGTTGAAATCAGTCTTGGTGTCGTTGGCGTGAATAACTTTGAGATTTTCACAACCCACAATATCATCAAATATTTTAAAAGTCTGTTTACAACCACCTTTTGTGCGTAATTCATACCCTGCGGCAAATACATGGCAGGTATCCAGGCAAACACCTAAACGATCGGGTGATTTTACTCGCCCCAAAATCTCGGCCAGATGTTCAAAACGGCATCCTACACTGTCCCCCTGACCGGCGGTGGTTTCAACTAATAATCGACAGGGATTGTCGTGCTTATCCAGTACTTTTTTAATGGCCTCAACTACTCGTAAAATCCCCTTCTGCAAGCCGCTGCCTTTGTGCGAGCCGGGGTGAAAAACGAGATAATCAATCCCCAGCCGCCCGCAACGGTCGTATTCATCCGCCAGGGCAGCTACACCCCGCTTATAAATATCTGCATCAGGTGCGGCCGGGTTTATCAGGTAGCTGCTATGAGCGATGACCGGATCGAGTCTGGCCGACTGGCGGGTGCGATGAAAAACCTCGATTTGCTCCTCGGTCAAAGGCGGATGCCGCCACTGTCGCTGGTTGGCGACGAAAAGCTGTACGCAGCCGCAACGCTTGCGTCTGGCATCAAGAAGGGCGTTCTCCAGGCCGCCGGCGATGGACATGTGAGCTCCTAGATTCAAGGTGGTGTCATTCATAACCGTCTTATTATAGGCAAGTTAGAACTGCGGGCAAGTCCTCTCGCCACTATGGGGTTAAGCTTGACTGGATACCCCTTTACGAGGATAATGGCCCTGCATGGATGCTAAAACTAACAAAACCTTAAAAAATATCACTTTGGGGATCGATCTGGACGCCGCTCGGGAAGTACTCCAGCGGGAAGCCCGCGCCATAGGCGCAGTGGCCCAAGGGCTGGATGGCAACTTTGTGGCGGCGACGGAAATGATATTCCGGTGCACCGGTTCGGTGGTGCTAAGCGGTATCGGCAAGGCGGGGATTATCGCCCAAAAAATATCCTCCACCCTGGCCAGCACCGGCACCCCCAGCCATTTTCTCCATGCCGCCGAAGCGGTTCACGGCGACCTGGGCCGCTTGCGGGAAAATGACATCGCCGTGGTGCTCAGCCACAGCGGGGCAAGTGAGGAAATCGTGCGGCTCATCGCCCTGCTCAAACAACTCAGCATCCCCATGATCGCCATTACCGGCGACGGCGACTCCCCTCTGGCCAAACACAGCGACGTGGTCATAAACATGGGCCGGGTGGAGGAAGTATGCCCGCTAGGCCTGGCGCCAACAGCGAGCACCACCTGCATGTTGGCCGTGGGGGATGCGTTGGCGATGACGGTGATGAAACTGCGAAATTTTCAATCAGCCGATTATGCCCGGTATCATCCCGGCGGCGAACTCGGGCGCAGACTGGTCACGGTCGAGCAAGCGGCGTGGTTCAGTCGCGGCAAACCATTGCCCGAAGCCCCTGATAATGTAACCGTCGCCAGTGCCCTCAAGCTGGCGGAGACTTCCGCCGCGGCGCGGCATGGCAGCGTGTTGCTGGTCGATGACCGAAGACGGCTAACGGGCATTCTCACGGACGGAGACCTGCGGCGGGGTGTCGAACGGTTTGGCGCTGAATTGGGTGAAAAACCTGTTAAAGCCATCATGACCCAAAATCCACGAGTAGTGACGCCTGACACCCTGGCGAGTGAGGCGATGGCGATCTTTTCCCGTTACCGCATTGATGACCTTCCCGTGGTTGACGCGGAGCATCGACCGGTGGGATTAATCGACGTTCAAGACATTGTCGCCATTCGTGTATTGCAAAGCTGACCTTCCCAAGGATCTCAGATTAGAACATGATTCGACCCGATGTAAATAAAATCACCCTGCTGGCGATGGACGTTGACGGCGTCCTGACCGACGGCGGTCTGATTATCCACGCCGACGGCAGCGAATCCAAACGCTTTCACGTGCACGATGGGGCGTGGATTCGCATCTGGGCGCGGTTGGGATTCAAGACCGCGATTATTACCGGACGGCAATGTCCGGCGGTTGATCATCGCGCCCGGGATTTAAATATCGATTACGTCTATCAAAATGCAAAGCGTAAATTGGAAGTTTTTGAACAATTACTCGCGGATTCAGGCATCCCGGCCGAAAATATGGCCTATATCGGTGACGATGTCATGGATCTGCCGGTGCTGAACCGTGTGGGATTTCGCGCCGTTGTCGATAACGCTCTCGATGAAATAAAATCCTTCGCCCATTACGTCACTAATCGTCCCGGCGGCGAGGGTGCTGTGGGCGAATTGATTATTCATCTGCTGCGGAAAAAGGGACTATGGGAGCAGGCAATGGAACGATACCGGATATAAAATGGCTAAACGTTTATTGTTACTTGCCGGCGCTCTAACCATCGCCCTGGTCGCTTTCGGGGGCGTATATTGGTTGACCAGCGACACAGCCGGCCCACGCACCTCAGCGCCGCCGCCGGCGGATATTGCTCCTGCAGGGGACACACAGATATCCGGTATTACGGCGCCGGGCGGACTGAAGATTTATGAAACGGACAATCCTGTCATCATCGGTCCCCGCGATCTGAAAGATAATCATATTCCTTATAAATTCGGCTTCGAACGACGGGGAAAAAGTGATTCAGGCGAACTGGTTATCGTTCGACCGTGGGCCAGATTTTATGATCGTTCCGGACAAGTCATACAAATCACCGCCGATGAAGCAATCGTCCCCATAACCGAATCCGGCGGTGAGACGGAAATCCCCCAAAACGGTAATTTAAAAGGCAATGTCATAATTCAGATGTTTGCTTCTATCGATAGCGATTCAGAACCGCCCCTGCCCTATGAAGCCAAACCTGGAGATTTGCCGCCGGCGCAATTGACCGTTGAACTGGATGAGGTTGTCTTTGACCGGGAGCATTCAAGCCTAAGCAGCGATGGCCCATTAAATATTGAATCCGCCGAAATGATATTGCACGGCCGAGGATTAGAACGACTGATTTATGATCAGGTTAACCGACGCGTGCAGGACCTGGAAATCAGGCACGTTGAGGAACTACTCATTGCAGCGGAACTGCTGGAAAAGCAAGATAACGATTCTTCCGCCGCCAAGGCGGATAATACGGCATCACCCACTCCATCCGCTTTAACGACAGACTCAGA
>JAFGBA010000182.1 GCA_016933395.1 Sedimentisphaerales bacterium
TCGTTGGGGGCTGAGGTAACGGAAAACCGTGAACGGTTACAAAAATTAGTTATATTCACGATCATCGAAGTTTAAGCCCAACGAAATGTGTAACCAGTGAGTACATAACAAGTTACAATTTATATCTGACATCCGTATTATTCTTGACGCAGCCGTGCTTTGTATTAAATAATACAGAAAATAAACCTTTCTTCCAGCCGCCCTTTGGGGCAGGAGGTATCTAATGACTTACGAAATCACCCGCGACGCACTGATGTGGAGTTTGGTTTTAAATGTAGCCTTTATTATGATATGGTTTGCCATGTTCTCCCTGGCCCGCGACTGGATCTATCGCATGCACAGCAAATGGTTCAAAATCTCCGAAGAACGTTTTGATGCCATTCACTATACCGGTATGGCTTTTTACAAAATCTTCATCGTTGTCTTCAACGCCGTCCCCCTTCTGGCTTTGATTATCGTCTACTGAACCCGAAAAAACGCCCGATTTTTTTACTAACAAAATGCTTTGACGGTACTCCTTAATAATGGTTGTAAAAAATCCATTAACCATGAAAGGAGACTGCCATGAAATTTTGGGCGAGCGTGTTAATTTCGTTAAGTCTATTTATAATCGGAGGTTGCATCGTCGTCAGTGATAACAAGTGCCCTTGCCGCCCGTGCCCGCCGCCACCGGCAAAAGCTCCTTGTGCGATGGACGCGGAGATCCAAGCCGTAGCCGGCTTAAATTTGGAGAATTCTCGGATTGACCGTTATTGCGCCCTGGCCGGGCGTACGCCCTTATCGCCCGCGGCCCAGGTGAGCCTGATTGCGGCCGCCTGCGATAACCTTCACCTGGAAGCAAATGTTCTGCGGCTTTTTAAAACCGTTATTAACAACCCTGATCTCTGCCCGGCCGGCAAGCGGGCGATTTTAGACCGCCTGGACTATCTGCATCTTGAAAACAACCGCCGAGAAGTGCTCGACGCCTTGGATCGGGTTGCGGTTCACCCTTCTGAACAAACTACTTCATAACGTTAATGATAATTCCAAAACAATTTTACTCTGTATCTTGCAACACCTTTGTTAAATCAGTAAAAAACATACTCGGGTCGGGTTCGAAGTCCAGCGTATGATGCGCGCCGGGGTAGATTTTGTGTGCCGTCAGTATCGGTCGCAGCAGTTCCAGTGTAGCCGTATTGTCGATGATTCGGTCATGCTCGGCGAGAAACAGATACACGGGTAGCGGCCGCTGTTTTTGCAATCCTGCCAATGTATCAACAATTTTCGGTCCGGCGGCGTCGATCTTCCGGCCGGCGAGAAAAAAACTCGCCGTTGCCTTGGTTAGCTTTAGAGGATCGTTTTCGATAAACCGAATCATCTCCGGATTTTCCGTAAATAAATGCGGATCCTCCAAAGGGATTAGGTATTGCTTTTTCGGATTCAGCAGGCCGCTCATGCCCACGCGAATTTTTTCCGCTAGGCTGATATCCACCAGCGCCCGCAACCCCGGCGCTACCAGCACAATACTCCGCACCTTTTCGGGGTGTTTGGCCGCATAGGCTAAAACCAACTTGCCCGACCAACTCACCCCTACCAGATGCACCCGCTCCTTTCCCGTCCGCTGCCGCAGCCACTCCACGCCGACATCAACATCATCTATCAACTGTTCCGCTGAATCGGCATGCCCGCGGTCGGTTTGATTAACTCCGCTTCCCCGCCTCTCCGCCAACAATACGCTGAAACCCTGCCCGTGCAGATGGGCGCAACTTTTTAAAAACCACCCTCCATGTGACTGTATTCCGTGCAGGTATAGAACCGGATAATGCCCCGCCTCGCTCGCGAACCACCGCGCCTGTGCCTGGTATCCATCCGCCAACGTCAACAGTACCCATTCCGGCCGCTTGCCAGAAAAATCAACTTGTCCGCCGTATTCATTCATGCGAGTAGAAGTTTCACTATTTCATCGCTTCCAATATCTCCCCCGCCGCGCGGACATACTCGGTGCATTTGGTTTGGAACAGGTTATTTTTACGAGCGTGTTGCAATCCTTCCGGTGTGCTCAGGTCGCACCCCAGCAGGTTGGTGCATAGGCTCGAACCGCAGCGGGCCTGGAACCGCCGGAAAAATTCCGACGTTCGGTCATACACCTGCTGATGTGCCGCATCGGTGGCCTCCTTCGGACCGTGTCGCAAACCCAGCACCATCACCGCCCCCGTCACCACACCGCAGGTTCGATTCTGATGCATCCCCCCGCCGAAACCGCTGCCGACCCGTAAACATTCCAGTAAAGGCAATCCCAATTCCGGCCCGAACGCCCCCATCATCGCCTGGGAACAGCTAAAGCCATCCGTAAACAATTTTACCGCCTGTTCAGCTTTGCTCATTATCTAACTCCTGAATGCAGTATGCATTAACTCTTCCACCAAACGCACCATTTCCCCGACATCTAACAGCCCCATGCAATTGGGTTGAACGTCGCACTGCTTTTTGTAACAGCACAGGCACGCCATCGGGGCCGTGAGTTTGCCGCCCCGGCCGTAAAAGTCGATTTCATTCGCCGACGTGGGGCCGAAAAACGCGATGACGTATTTTTTCAACGCGATCGCCATGTTCATCGCCAGACTGTCGCTGGTAATCACGACGCCGCATCTATCCAGCAACGCGGCAAAATTCAATAAAGAATTATTACAGCCGGCGTCAATGACTCCGCCGGCGCCTGCCAGAATTTGCCCGTTCCTTTCTATCTCCTCCGGCCCGCCCAGCAGCAATACCTTGGCCTGTAACTCCTGCGTAAGCATGTTGGCCAAAGCGATGGTTTTTTCCACGCTCAGCGCCTTGAGTTGCCAACGTCCGCCCGCCCCCGTATTAAGCCCGACAACAAAATCCCCCTCGTGCAGGTTATTTTCCCTGGCGAATTGATCTTTGAAGGCAAGATGTTCATTATCCAAATTCAATTCCGGCGGATACGTCCTGATGCCCAATATCTCACCCAGAATCCGCTGATAGGTTTTCACGTTTTGTTTTTTCAGTACATCCGCCTTCTCTTTCCCAAAGCGCGAGATAAGTCCCATATCAAACCACGCCCGGCTTGACGGGGAATACGTTACTTTCCCTTCCTCAAGATACGCCCCGACAATCTCTTTCGTGTTCAAACAGCTCGCCAATCGGCACGCTTCAACTTCATCATCCAGAGAGATTACCAGATCGAACTGTTTGTCTTTTAGCCTATCCTCGGCCTTATCATCAAAAACAATCTCATCAATCAACCCGTGATTCTTCAATAAGTCCCGCGCATTTCGCCGCGTAACCCACGTAATCACGCTCCCCGGACATTTTTCCTTCAATCCGGGCAGGATTGACGTTGTCCGCAGAACATCCCCCAGCGCGCCTAACTTAATCACCAGAATATGCACAATGCATCCGCCTGCCTTGATATGAGAGCCTCCCGTTCATCACTTTTTGACGCTCTTCCGCAGCGCCTGATCCACGTCGGCGATAATATCGTCGCAATCCTCCACCCCCATCGCCAGCCGCAGCAGATTGTCCTTGATGCCCAGGGCGTAGCGTTCCTTGCGCGTGCGGCCGTAATAGCTCACCAGCCCCGGATGCGTCACCAGCGTCTCCACCCCGCCCAGGCTCGGCGCGATATAACACAGCTTCAGGCTGTTAAGAAACGCCTTCGCCGCCCGCAGCCCGCCCTTGATCTCGAACGTCACCACCCCGCCATAACCGCTCATCTGCTTCCTGGCGATGGCGTGATGCGGATGGCTCTCCAATCCCGGATAATACGTCCGCAGCACGCACGGATGCCCTTCCAGAAAACGCGCCATCTTCATTCCGCTTTCATTATGCGCCCGCATCCGCAATGGGAACGTCTTTAGCCCCCGCAACAGCAGATAACAACAATGCGGATCGATCACCCCGCCCATCGCGTTATGCAAATCGCGAATCTGACTAATTAACTTCGTTCGCCCCAGCACCGCCCCGGCCAAAATGTCATTGTGCCCGCCGAGATACTTGGTGCAACTGTGAATCACCAGATCCACTCCAAACTCCAGCGGCCGCTGATTCACCGGCGTGGCGAACGTGCTGTCAATCAGCGTTAGAATCTTATGCCTGCGGGCAATCTCCCGCAGCCGGTTCAGGTCAAATATATTCAGATATGGATTCGTCGGCGATTCGGAAATAATAAACCGCGTCGATTTCCGCACGGCTTTGTCAATCGCCTGGTAATCACCGAACGGCACAATCGTGCAATCCACCCCGAACCGTTGAATATACCCCGTGCAAAACTCCAGCGTCTTTTTATAGGCATCGTCAGTAATAACAATATGATCCCCGCTGCGAATCAGCGATAAAATCGTCGTAATCACTGCGCTCATCCCCGATCCGAACAACACACAATCCTCCGCCCCTTCCAGATTCGCCAGCCGCCGCTGGGCGACCTGCTCGGTCGGGTTGCCGTACCGCCCATACTCAAATCGCTCTTTCCCCTTGCTGGTATAGGCCTCAATCTCGTCGGTATTGGGAAATGCAAACGTCGAGGTTTGCACAATCGGCGTCGTAATCGAATCGGCGTACCGCTGCCGCTGCTCCCCCGCGTGTATCGCCCGCGTGGACATCCCCGCATTTTTTCGCAACCGCGTATTATTCTTAGCTGAACTCATATCAACAACCTTTCTTTGGATATGATTTCATCGCCTGCTCTTTGTCATTCTGAGCGAAGCGAAGAATCTCTCTTAAACTAGATTTACCAACCTACACCCTAATCCCCTTATGCCTTTCCGTCAAGCTAACGATTTCCCCTCGCCCATATCTCCCTATGACGCTATAATCCCCCGTGAACGATAAGCCTATTAACGGAAACGACACGATGACGATTACACCTGTAACTATCGGCGACGACGCTATTAACACCCATGTCGGCCCCGGCTCTCCCATGCTGCTTGTCGCCGGCCCCTGCGTTATCGAAAGCGAAACCCTCTGCCTGACCATCGCCGAAAAGGTCAAAGCCCTCGCCGCCCGCCTGGGCCTCGGCTACGTCTTCAAAGCCAGCTTTGACAAGGCCAACCGCACCAGCATCGCCGGCTTCCGCGGCCTCGGTATGGACAAAGGCCTCGCTATCCTCGCCAAAGTTCGCCGGGAACTGTCTATACCGGTCGTTACCGACATCCACCTGCCCGACCAGGTTCCCGCCGTCAGCGACGTCGTGGACATCGTCCAGGTCCCCGCCTTCCTCGCCCGCCAGACCGACCTCCTCATTGCCGCCGCCCAAAGCGGCAAATGCGTCCAGGTCAAAAAGGCCCAGTTCATGGCCCCCTGGGACATGAAAAACGTCGTCGACAAACTCTCCGCAGCCGGCGCTGACCGCATCATCCTCGTCGAACGCGGCTCCAGCTTCGGCTACAACCGCCTTATCGCCGACATGACCGCCATCCCCGCCATGCAGGAACTCGGCTACCCCGTCCTCATGGACGCCACCCACGCCACCCAACTCCCCGGCGGCCAGGGCAACGCCTCCGGCGGCAGCGCCGAACACGCCAAAATCCTCGCCCGCGCCGCCATTGCCGCCGGCGCCGACGGTCTCTTCATCGAAACCCACCCCGACCCCAAA
>JAFGBA010000183.1 GCA_016933395.1 Sedimentisphaerales bacterium
CCGTCATCTGCCAGCCGGTGGCGCTGAAATCCCAGCCGGTAAACGTCGCCTGTTGTTTCATCTGCGCAGTGGTCTTGCCGGTTCCGCCTGAGCTTGTAGCCATTCCACTTATCGTGGTATCCCAGAAACAGTTACTGACGACCCCGCCGTCGCTATAGGCGATCAGTCCGCCTCGGTAGCCGCCAGCCGAGCCAATCCAGCACGATGCGTAGCAATAGGAAATCGTGCCGCCGCTGATGCTCCCTGCCAGGCCGCCGAAGACGTTACCGCTGCCGCCGACAGACCCCGTTGCATAACACATTGAGAGGCTTCCGGTATGGGTTCCGATCAGGCCGCCGTTGTGCCAGCCGCCACCGCTGATAATCCCCTGCGCATAACATGACGAGACCGTGCCGCTGTTATAGCCCACCAAGCCGCCGACATAATCGCCGCTGCCGCTTGCGGTTCCAACAGCAAAAGAAGTCGTGATCGTTCCGGCGTTTTCGCCGACTAAAATACCCACACACGACTGTCCCGTAACGCGGACATTCGTTGCACCAAGATTGAGAATCTGTCCAGCACCCACAAAACCGAATAATCCGACAAAATCATTAGTCGGCTGATCAATGATGGCGTTTTTGATCACAAAACCGCCGCCATTGATGGTGCCGGTAAATGCCGTCCCCTGAAAACCCGAAGCAGTATTTGTATCTGGCGCAACCGGCGTGATGGTCTGCCCGTTAAAATCGATATTAGCTGTCAGGATAAAACCTTTGCCCCAATCGGTCGGCGTATTGATCAATTCCTGCCAGTCAGCAGCAGTACTGATCCTGTAGGGAAGTTTACCAATACCGCTGCCCCCCGAATACGTGCCGGAAAAAACAGGACTCGAAAAAATGAAAACCGCAGACAGAACTGCAACGACACACCATCCCCTAAAACGTTCCATTCCCACCTCCATAAACAGTAATTTTCTACAATTACCCCAATACAACCTCAATGTATATACCAAATCCACATTCAAATGTAAAGGATTTTCTTTTCAAAGGTTGCATTCCAAATCCCCAATCACGGCCCCCGGCCGCCTCCTTCACCTACATACCTGAATTTTTTATTTTCTATTTATCAAACTTATGGTATAATACCCCCCGAAGCAAGAAGGCTTCAGGAGCAGGGCTATTTGATAACAAAAGAAGGAACCTCCGAACTCCGAACTGCTTCTGTGTAAATCCCGCGTTAATCCGTGTCCAAAAAATCCGTGAATATCCGTGTTAATCCGTGGCTAAATACTTAAAACTACGAACTAAAAACTAAAAACTAAAAACTAAGAACTGCTCAGTAGATAGCAAGTTCTGTCAAGTTACGACACAGGTGTGCTCAGTTTGATGCAAGTAGTGTTCACTTGCGCTACGTTGCGCGCTGTTTCGCTACGTTTTGCGCTGTTTCGCAACGTTTCAAACACATAAAAACCTAATTATTAGACCAAAAACGCAGTTTTAAGCGATTTTTGAAAAGTCAAAAAAACCTACAAAACATAGTAGACCTAAAATGACATATATAGGCAATCAAATCGACACCAAAAGAAGGGGAAATTCTCACTTGATAGCTGTTAACTTGAATTGAAAATATACAATACCGAATATACAATAAAAACTATAACTACCGCCGCCACGCGGCCTTCCGAACCATCAGCGGCGGGAGTTGTTCAGGCTTGACATGGTTCATATTCGTCCGGATGCAGCTTCGCTGGCTCGGATAAATCCGTATCTCCGGCATCAACTCTTCCATCAGCGGCGGCAGCGGCGGCGTCTGTGCCTGCTCCTTTTTCAGCCGTTTGAATAGGTTCCAATTCATAGTGTCTTTTTCTCTTGTCCAATCCCGATTTCTGTCCGCACACCTCCCTATCGGCTCCGTTTACCCCCGACTTTACCCCCCAGATCGCGCAAATTCCCTATTTCGATGCTGAAATTATCACGGCAGGGCGGTATAATCGTTTCATAAACCCTTTTCGGAGATATTATGGAACGTATCAATCGGCAATCAAAGACAACCGTACATCTAAGTGTGCAGTACCTGCTGGCCGGCCAGTGGGCTCCCGAACGCGCCCGAACCGTAGAGTTCGAAAAAGCCCTGCTCGAAAACGGCCTGGACTTCGCCCAGACCCAAACCCGCGACAATTCCTTTACCCTCATTCGCACCCAGCCCTCGCATCTGCAGGTCAAGCTCGACTCGCCCGGCCCGCAGGTCGTCAGCCTCCTCGTGTTGACGTCCAATCCGCAGTATGAACGCGAAATGTTCAGCCGCGATGCCGAGGCCGTAACCCATGCATTTTCAAAGACATGGCCTGCCGACCATTATCAGGTCTTGACCGTTACCAGCAAGATCCACCATCTCTACAGTGCCCAGACCCATGCCTTCCAGTACCTCTGGGAAGAGCGTCTCGGCCAGTCGCCGGAAGATTTTCGTCTCCTCGGCCAGCGCCCCGTCGCAGGCGGCGGCCTTCGTCTCATCATGCCGCCCCATGCCGTCGAAGGCGGCGAGCCGACCTCAATTGAAGTCCGCGTCGAATCCTTCCTGCGCGAGCCGCAGAAGGTCTTTATTGAAACCGCCTTTACCTGGCCCCGCCCCCGAGTCATCCGACCCGATCAGGACTTCGAACCCCAGCGGTATATCGACATCACCGAGCAGTTTGCCGCCGAGGAGGTGTGGAACTTTTTGACCCGACAAGCCGAAAAACCGTGAATGCGGTCTTCTTGTCAAGAAAGGTTAAGCCCTGCAAGGTCAAAATGTCGATGAGACAGTGGTAAATTACATTGATTTTCGGTGCCGAGTTTTTTATTATTTTGCGACGCATCAACGGTTTTAAATCGGTTTGTGATGACCAATACATTTAGATTAAGGATTTCTCTGCAATGTCGAAATTTGTGATTGAAACATCGGATCGCCTCAAGCGTTTGCCGCCGTATTTGTTTGCTCAGATCAATGCCCTCAAGCTCAAAAAACGCCGCGAGGACATTGATATTATCGACCTCGGAATGGGCAACCCCATGGACGGCGCGCCGAAACTGGTTATTGACAAACTCTGCGAAGCCGCCCAGGACATAAGGAACCACCGTTACAGTGCTTCCAAAGGTGTTTACAATCTCCGCCGCGAAATGGCTATCAAATATGAACGCAAGTGGGGAGTAACACTGGATCCCGAAACGGAAGTCCTGGCGTGCATCGGCTCCAAAGAGGGATTCAGCCACCTGTGCCTGGCGATGCTTGGCCCGGGCGATACGGCGATTGTGGCCGATCCTGCGTTCCCCATTCATATTTACGGCGTGGCCTTGGCAGGGGGTAACGTGATCACCGTACCACTGGGCAACGACCAGAAGTTTCTGGATACGATTGCGTATGTGTGCGAACATTTATACCCGCGGCCGAAGCTGTTAATACTCAATTACCCTCATAACCCGACGTCAATGACAGTCGACCAGGGTTTTTTTGAGCCGGTTGTTGAACTGGCCAAACGCTTCAATATTGCGGTAATTCACGATTTTGCGTATGGCGAGACGACGTTTGACGGATTTAAGCCCCCAAGTTTTCTCTCGGCCAAAGGCGCCAAAGATGTCGGCGTGGAGTTTACAACCCTGAGCAAACCTTACGGAATGGCGGGTTTTCGTATGGGTTTTGTGGCCGGCAACAAAGACATGATCAATGCTCTGGCGACCATCAAGGGGTATTATGATTACGGTATTTTCCAGCCGATTCAAATCGCCAGCATCATTGCAATGCGTCACTGCGATAAAGATATTGACGAGCAGAACGCCAAATATCAGTTCCGCCGGGATGTGGTCTGTGACGGCCTGAAACGGCTGGGCTGGCAAGTGGAACCGCCGCGGGCGTCCATGTTCGTCTGGACCAAGTTTCCGATTGAACAATCCAAGGGCAAAGGCAGCATGGAGTTTGCGATGGAATTGCTGGAACATGCCTATGTTGCGATGGCGCCGGGACGGGCGTTCGGCGAAAACGGGGAATACTATATGCGGATAGCACTGGTCGAAAATGAGCACCGGCTCCGTCAGGCCATTCGCAATATTGGAAACTACATTCAAGGCAAGGAAGTAGCCGGAAAACGGCGTAAATATACTGGAAAATAGCGTTGAAAAGCCAATGACTGATATAGCGGCCCTGAGGCAACGAAGGCGCCGCCATTTTTTTTCATCGATTCGGATCGATTCAGCAGAAAACCGGATTTTCAGCCCTGAAAATGCATATCTTAAGGTCTATTTCAATAAACGGACATTTTTACGTGTGTTTTTCCGAATTACCATAAATAAACTTGACTTTTTTGTGGTAATTTGCTTTAATAAAGGAGCAATTTCA
>JAFGBA010000184.1 GCA_016933395.1 Sedimentisphaerales bacterium
GAGACTTTCTTCGTAGGTGCCGTCGAAATAGAGGTGGTCATCCTTCTTGCTGATGCGAACAAGGTTTTTGCCCTTCAGGCCGCCGCGGAGAATTTCCTCACTGAGCGGATCTTCGACGTGCCGTTCCAGCGCTCGCCGCAGCGGCCGGGCGCCAAATTCAGGATCGTAACCTTTTTCGATAAGAAATTCCTTGCCGTCGGGCAGCAGTTCCAGGGTGACACCCTGGCTTTTCATACGCTTGGCGACCTTGCGAAATTCGTAATCCACAATCGTGGTCAGGTCTTCGCGAGTCAGCGCCCGGAAGACCACAACATTATCGAGACGGTTAAGAAATTCCGGACGGAAGTGACGCTCCACTTCTTTATTGAGCATGTCTTTCATTTTTTCATAATTGGCCTGCTCGGAGCGTTTACCAAAGCCGAAACCCGCCTGATTCTTGATAAGTTCCGCGCCGATGTTGCTGGTCATAATGAGAATCACGTTGCGGAAGTCCACGTGCCGGCCAAAACTGTCGGTCAGACGGCCTTCCTCCATGATTTGCAGCAACATGTTATAGACATCGGCGTGGGCTTTTTCGATTTCATCGAGCAGCACCACCGCGTATGGCCGTCGGCGGATGCGTTCGGTAAGCTGGCCGCCCTCTTCGTAACCGACATAACCGGGAGGAGCTCCCACCAGGCGCGAAACATTGTGCTTTTCCATATATTCGGACATGTCAAGCTGTACGAGAGCGTCATCGTCGCCGAAGAGAAACTCCGCCAATGCTCGCGCTAACAGGGTTTTACCGACGCCGGAAGGTCCGATGAAGATAAACGAGCCCATTGGACGGTTGGGATCTTTCAAACCGGACCGGCTGCGCCGTACACTTTTGGCGACGGTAATAACCGCGTCGTCCTGCGAAACTACCCGCTTATGCAGTTCGTTTTCCAGTTCCAGCAGGCGCGCCGCTTCTTCTTTTTCCAGACGCGTCAGCGGTACGCCGGTGATTTTACTGACGACTTCGGCGATAACTTCTTCATCCACCACGCCGTCCACTTCGCGGGCTTCGCTGCGCCATTGTTGCTGCATATCGTTTTTCTGTTGTGTGAGGCGTTGGTGCTCATCGCGCAAATCAGCGGCCCGCTCGTAATCAGCGTTGCGAACGGCTTCATCTTTTTCGATTTGCAGCTTCTCTATTTTGATCTCCAGTTCCGTCAAGTCCGGTGGTTTGGTCATGGATTTTAAGCGGATGCGAGCGCCCGCTTCGTCGATGACGTCGATGGCTTTATCCGGCAGGCAGCGGCCGGTGATATAACGGCTCGATAGTTCCACGGCACTGCGCAGAGCCTCGTTGGTCATGCGTACGCGATGGTGTGCTTCATAACGGTCCCGCAAACCCTTGAGAATTTCCAACGCTTCTTCCTTGGTGGGGGGATCGACAATAATGGTTTGGAAGCGGCGTTCCAAAGCAGAATCTTTTTCAATGTATTTGCGGTATTCATCCAGGGTTGTAGCGCCAATGCACTGGATTTCACCCCGTGACAATGCTGGTTTAAGCACATTGGAGGCGTCAATAGCGCCTTCGGCTCCGCCGGCGCCGACGAGGGTGTGCAGTTCGTCAATAAAAAGGATGACATTTTTAGCGCGGCGAACTTCGTTCATTACGGCCTTAATACGTTCCTCGAACTGGCCGCGATACTTGGTTCCCGCAACCATCATTGCCAGGTCGAGTACGACGATACGTTTATCAACCAGCAATTCGGGTACTTCCCGTTTGAAAATGTTCTGCGCCAGGCCTTCAACAATAGCGGTTTTACCTACACCCGCTTCACCGAGCAGAACGGGATTATTTTTGGTTCGACGGCAGAGAATCTGAATGACACGCTCGATTTCATGAGTCCGGCCGATTACTGGATCAAGCTGGTCTTGAGAAGCTAGTTCTGTGAGGTCTCTGCCGAATGAATCCAGAGCCGGAGTTTTACTTTTACCGGTTTTGGCGCGTTCGTTGCGAGGTACATCCGTTTCTGACATGCCCGAGGGGCCGTTATCCATTCCGGCGCCGAGAAGGTTAAGCACCTCTTCACGAACGTCCTCCAGCTTTAAACCCAAATTCATTAGCACCTGAGCGGCGACGCCATCCTGCTCGCGTAGCAATCCGAGCAACAAGTGTTCCGTCCCGACGTAATTATGATTCAATGACCTTGCTTCTTCGATAGCATATTCGATCACTTTTTTGGCGCGGGGGGTTTGTGGAAGTTTGCCCATTGTGACCATGTCAGGTCCGGATTTAACGAGTTTTTCCACTTCCAGGCGGACCTTTCGCAGGTCAACATCCAGGTTTTTTAGGACGTTAGCACCGACTCCGGACCCTTCCTTGACCAATCCCAGCAGGATATGTTCGGTTCCAATATACTCATGGTTGAAACGCTGGGCTTCCTGATTGGCCAGGGCCATGACTTTGCGGGCACGGTCGGTAAATCTTTCAAACATGTAAGTCTCCGCTAACAAACGCGACGCCGAAGGGCCAATCTTCAAGGTTTTTCCGCTTGACCGGATGCCCCGAAAACATCGCTAAGTCTTTATTTGGCAGGAATCTCCAATGAATACCTCTCGCCATTAGTATTGTAGTGTGTTTGCCACATAACTTCAAGCTAGCAAACAACGGGCCAAACATTATCGGTCAAAACCACCGGAAGCTTTTCCTCTAACCGATCGTTTACAACCTACTGTGAATATATCGGTTAAATAAACACGGGTATTTTGTAAGTTTGTCAGGAAAAATAGTTTTATTAGGAGATATCTTTTAAAAGTGTCATAAATGCTATTAATATATAAATTTATGCCATTATGACAGGCTTGGTATCTTCGTATGATTGTAGGGAATTCTTAGAGTTATTAAGGTTACGGGACATATTGCAGCCGGCTGGAAATTACGTTACGCTATATTGCTTCACTGGCGGAAAGTGCACTTTTATGCCATGTGTAATTGGCGCCACGCCGGCTTGGAAAAACGATGTTTATAACGTCCGGAGGCCGTGTGAATAATAAAGCTCTACTAAAAATAGGTGAAAAACAGTACGAATTGCCCATAATTGAGGGTTCGGAAGGCGAAGTTGGTTTTGATATCACCCGTCTGCGCGGAGAATCGGGTTGCATTACCTACGATCCGGGATACGCCAATACCGGTTCATGTCAGAGTGCTATCACTTATATTGATGGTGAAAAGGGGATTTTACGCTATCGCGGCATTCCCATTGAGGAACTTGCAGAGCATAGTACTTTTATCGAGGTGGCCTGGCTGCTGATCTGGGGTGATTTGCCCGATCCTCAGCAACGGCGGCGATTTTCTAATCTCCTTACCGATAATGCCTTGTTACACGAAAACCTAAAAAACCATTTCGAGGGTTTTCCCTGGAATTCGCATCCGATGCCGATGTTATCGGCGATGATAAATGCGCTTAGTTGCTACCATCATGAACTGGTGAATCCGGATATGCCCGATGCGCTGGAAGAGGCCGCGGCGAAACTCATCAGTAAAATTCGCACCATTGCGGCATTCAGTTATAAGATGACCAATGGCTCGCCGTTTATTTACCCCGATCCGCGCCGTCGTTATGTGCCCAATTTTTTACACATGATGTTTTCGCTGCCGCATTACGATTATGAAGCGCCGCAGGAATTACATCGGGCGATGGACCTGTTGTTGATGCTCCATGCCGACCATGAGCAAAATTGTTCCACGAGTACGGTGCGCATGGTGGCGTCGGCGGGCGCAAATTTGTTTGCGTCGGTGGCGGCGGGTGTTTGTGCGTTATGGGGGCCTCTGCACGGAGGGGCCAATCAGGCAGTGGTGGAAATGCTCCAACAGATTCATGAAGGCGATTTAAGCATTAAAAATTACCTGGAAAAAGCCAAGGATAAAAATTCACCGGTGCGGTTAATGGGTTTTGGCCATCGCGTGTATAAGAACTACGACCCGCGTGCCCGCATCCTTAAGAAATCGTGCGAGGCAATGTTCAAAGTGCTCGAACGTCACGATCCGTTGCTGGATATTGCCCGAGAACTCGAACAACGCGCTCTGGAAGATAATTATTTTGTTGAACGCAAGCTGTTTCCCAACGTGGATTTTTACAGTGGCCTGATATTACGAGCGATTGGCATTCCCACGGACATGTTCACGGTCATTTTCGCCATGGGACGGTTGCCCGGTTGGATCGCCAAC
>JAFGBA010000185.1 GCA_016933395.1 Sedimentisphaerales bacterium
AACGTTGCCGTCATTGTCAATATCATAACCATCGATATTGACCAGCACGTCGCCTCTTTGAAACAATTCCCGAGCGGTACTGCCCAATAGCGTATCCGTAACCACTACTCCCTGCTGATTGTCGGGCACTTTAAGGTAACGTCGATAACTATCACTATGCAAACCGGTAAATGTACTAACGCCCAGGGAGCCAAATCCGTCATAACGACCATCGGCGACATCGGTCAGAAAATGGCGAATTACCGGGGAGGGTATCATGTACCCGATGTTATCGCCCTGACGCAGACCCTGAAAAGCGACGCCCACTACTTTATCATCCTGTATGACGGGGCCGCCGCTGTTTCCGGGATTGATGGCCGCATCCGTCTGAATCACCAAATGCGAATCAGCGCCGCTGTGGCTGTAAAAGTCCATCTGAATGCGGGAAACCACTCCCTTGGTGACCGAAACATCCTGGCCGCCCATAGGAAAACCCACTGTTAAAACCGTGGAGTTGACCAAAGGAATATCACCTATCTCAAGAGGCTGCATATCATTATAGAACGTCGGGTCCGTTACCTCAAGTAAAGCCAGGTCGCAATCGTGACCGACATGCACAATACGTGCAATATAACGCTGAGCAAGATTTTGCTTTTTAATTTCGATATACCGGGTGTCGCTTATATTATGGGCGTTGGTTAATATCTGATTTCCTTCGATAATAAATCCGGAACCAACCCCCTGCCGAATGGATTCCTGCTGCCAGGGTTGCCTATAGTCCCATGATTGCTTCACGATACGGATAAGAACCACGCTTTTATCAAGGCTTACTTTCTGCGAAATTTCGGCCTGCAATTGCCCATTTGTCATCAAAAGGAATAGAACTACTCCGGTAATAAGAAACATCCTTTTCATAAATGGCCTCCCTTTAAAGGGTTGTAAATACTTGCCGCTTTAAATGCAACAGCATGTTTTTTTGCTTCAATATGGTTTCATTTTATGTGGATTAAGACAACCTGTCAAAAACATTGCCATGATATATTCCCTATTTTCTTACTACTGGGGTAGGTATTTTATACAAAACGATGTTAACATGCGTTTTTTTAATAAAACCTCTCGTTTATTAATAGTTCACCAAGATGTTCATATACGAACACTGTTAGTCTAATTCCTTTTTTCACAGTGCATTACGTTTTCAATGGTTTTTGATATAAGATATATGCTATAAAACTTGAAGGAATTCCTTGACGGTGATTATTATAGAGTTATACTAATGTTCGTCTTGTACGCGCTGTTCATCTGGCGCTGGTTTCGATAACCGTTAAGCCGGGCTTTGAATTTTGGTTGGGAAACCGGTTGTTGAGCTTTTCAAGGCGCGATCATTTCGACACGCCGGTCGGTTTCCATTCTGATGTCGTTATTTAATGTTTGATAAATCGAAAAAATTATCCGCCGTACGTTGCGGCGGATAGATGGTATTCTTACTTTTATTGTTAGGAGGTCGTGTCATGAGAAAAATCATGATCGCACTGATGTTGTGGGGATTCCTTACCGGAATCGCCCTGGGCACTCCCTACATGGCGATAAGCACATATGACCAATGGCAGGAAATGCTTGCACCGCCATCAGGTCACAATCGTATTGAGGCGTTGGGCAGCACTGAGTGGGGTGACTATATGCTCCAATGGCAAGCTTTCCTTGAAGAAGGTGATCCTTACCCAACCACTACTTTTTCAAATGCTTATTTGGAAGCCTCCCCCAATGGACTGGGCGGCGATCCTGAAATCATTCCACCTGATTCGGGCTTGGTGATGGTTTGGGGAAATGATTTAGTAGGACCAGGTGAATTCGCCAGCGCCTGGAAGATGGAATATGGTCTGGATCCGGATTTGAGTAATAAAACCATCAAAGTTACTGTTACTCCGCCGCAATGGGGCGCTAACGGTCAGATTGCTCAAGTATCGTTCGGTATGACCGATAGTATGGGCAGAATTCGTTCGTGGTACTGGAACTGCGGGAATGGACCTGGCCAGCTACCGTGGAATATGCCTACCACTATCACCATCAACACCGCCATAGCCGGTATTGGCGCTGCAAATCCACCGGCCGCAGGATATATGAACAATCCCGGCTTTGATATTACCCAGGTCATTAGCTTTATCCTGGACGAAAATGCCGTGTGGATCGGTGGCCCATTGCCGATTCCTCCCATCCAAACACCTGTTCCTGGTTTTTGGAATTACTGGCATGATTTGATCATCCTGCCCAACCAAACCCACGCCAATAAAGGCACTTACATCAAATACAGCCAACCCATTGATGAATTCGAACCAGGTCTGATTAACGGCTGGGATGAACCTAGTATTTATCCTCCTTTCACAATTGGTTATCCCATCATGGCGGACGATTTCCCCTGCAAAGATGAGCGGCCTATCACCGATCTCCATTGGTGGGGGTCGTTTTTGGGCTGGAATGAACCCTATTTACCACAAGAAGCAATTCCCCTCACCTTCCATATTGGAATATGGACCGATGTGCCGGCGGATGATCCCGGTAATCCATTCGGATTTAGCCATCCGGGTGTAATGATTTGGGAGCATATCTGCGATAATTGGGTTTGGAATTTTGCCGGCTTCGATGTGCCTCCGCAAGGCGCACCGTATCCGTATGAAAACGAAGCCTGCTTCCAGTTCAATCAGCTTCTCAGTGAACCCGATTGGTTCTGGCAGGAACCCGGTGAGAATATTTACTGGTTAAGTATCGCGGCTATTTATCCTGGAACAGACGTTGTCTACCCCTGGGGTTGGAAGACACGACCGCATTACTACATGGATGATGCCGTTAGAACTTTCGCCACCATGCCCTGGCCGCCTGTCCGTAATGCTGTATGGGAACATGGTGAACCTCTGGAACTTCATGGTGAAAGCTGGGATTTGGCTTTCGAAATCACCACTAATGTACCTGACTACTGTGACAATCCCATACCTGGTGATTTGAACTGCGACAAGATCGTTAATTTGCTGGATTTCGCTATTTTTGCCAGCAACTGGTTATCGGTTGCGCCGTAAAAACTGCTTCGCTAAGAGCTGTTGTATTGGCTCGAACGAAGGGGAGAAATGCGTTGGTGCACCCCCGCACCCTACGGGATGTGTGGGTGTATTTTTGCGCGGAAACTACTTCACAAATATTATTCAACTCGCGGCTGATAGCGCCACCGGCCAACGGGTAATCCCCCAAAACGGTTTATTGCTACGGCCTGATAGGTTAGCCAGACAACAACCCCTGCCATAAGCAGGATATTGGCGATGCTGGTCACAGCGCCTATCGCCACCACCAAGGCGCTGGCGCAAGCAGGCGGATGGGGACAGTCCAAACTCACCATCAATAGCCCCCCCAACCCCAACGCCAGAGATGCTGATAACATCAGCGGCCAGCCGTTCTGGTCAACGCTGATGGTTTGTTCGGTCAATAAACTCGTTATCCGCCAGGCGGTATAACCCGATGTCAGGCAAACCCAATGTCCCATAATTACGCTGCGTGGTGCGGCGGGTTTGGAAAGCGGCGAACTAAATAAAATAAACGAGCTTGGCCCCAGGGCCGGGAACACCAACGGCAAATCCGTCAGCCAGGTAAAAAGGCTAAGCACAAATATACCCAAAGCCGCATTAACGCCGGTGACGACGGCGACAACGTTGCGCTCACCAAAGCGCGAAAGCAGCGCCGGAGTGGTATATCGCGCATGCCAGAGTTGCCAGCGGGCTTTCCATGTTATTTGATGCTTGGCTTTCATTGCACAGAGACTGTCTTCAAGGCGATAATACGTGTCCGATAATTTTCACGGTTATCCTAAACTGTTTTAACTGTCATCGACTTAAAACCGACTTGGAAGCAGCGAAAAATGAAATATCACCCGAACGCCTTGTTTATCCGGATTTTAATGCCAAACATCGCCAAAGTCGCTCCTGTTATAAGCCGATGAAAATGAACGAAATACATGGTTTATGAGCCGGTTCCGATAATATTTGTTCTATGAGGTAAATATGGATAATCCCATCAAAGAAGCCATTGATCAGTTGTTTTACGGTCCTGACCTGGAAACACCCAGGGCGGATAAACCATCCGGAAAAAGCGGCGTAAAAACCGA
>JAFGBA010000186.1 GCA_016933395.1 Sedimentisphaerales bacterium
CCTCACGTTGGGATGAAATAAAGCAAAAATTTAATTTACTGCGTGTGCAACCAGTTGCACATCCTACCCGACTATAAAAACCAAAACGGAAAGGACCTTCGGCCCACCCACAACTTTCGTTGTGGGCTATGTTTTCGGAAACAAATCTCGCGCTGCGGAAGCGAACGAAGGAAGCGGGTGCTCGCTATGTTTGGCGACGGCTTTGAAAGGTCCATGGCCATGTAATTCAAGATTTTTCTTGTTCCAACAGTTCCATAACGGTCTTGACTTGATCGGTGGGAGGCAAGGCCATAAACGTCGACCAGGTAACATCGTGAATATAGAGGCTGTAAAGCCTGTTTTTATCGCTATAAGACGTTATTTTACCACCGCAATGAGGGCAAAGAGGAAAGTCGGTGGTAAACGGGCGTCCATTAAAAAGATCAGCACAGCGGATTATGATATGTTGAAAGACATCAATTTCGACATCGTTTTTGTGGGGCCCCATGCCGGCATGTTCCCGTAGAATGGCATCAACTCGATCCCAGGCTGGTTCAGCAATAACCATGGCATAAGCGAAATGGTGGCCATCGTCGGTCTGATAAATGAACTCGCCATAGGCAAAATCGCTCAACAGCGGAATGGCGGCCACGACATGACAGTGAGGACAAGGAGCAGCAAAGCATTGAACATGAAAACCCATTTTTACCTCACTTAGGGATATCCAGCCTTGGCGACAGCTTCTAATATCCCTAGGGCGTGTATAACTCACAGAAGATGGCCCAGTCGGCCAGATCGACGGCGCCATCATGGTCGAGATCGCCGTCGGAGCACCAGGTGTTGCCTGTCGTGCAGCCGGTATCCAGCCACACCGCCGCCCAGATCGTCAGATCGGCCAGATCTGTAACACAATCCGCCGTCAAGGGATTGGGATTGGGATCGTAAGATAGAGTAGCGATGGGATTATTCGCCTCGATAAACGGCAGCCAGGTGCAGTACGACGTGGTATTAAGGGGATTATTAACCAGGTAAAACCATGCCGCATTCATCAGACCCGCCAAGGGGGATAGATCGCTGATCTGATTGTTATGCACGTTAAGACTTGCCAAGCTCGCCATCCCCGCCAGGGGCGCGATATCGCTGATTTGATTGGCGTGAAGGGCAAGCCCGGTCAAATGCGTCAGACCCGCCAGGGAGGAGATATCACTGATCTGATTATTATCTATATTTAGTACGGTCAAATTTACCAGGGACGCCAGAGGCGTGATGTCAGTGATCTGATTGCCCCCAATGGCAAGATACGTCAGCGACGTCAGACCCGCTAATGGCGAGATATCGCTGATTTGATTGTCAAACAAGTAGAGTTTATTTAATTGCGTCAGACCCGCCAGAGGGGTGATGTCGCTGATCTGATTGACAGCCAAGACAAGATTATTCAAATTCACGGCGGTTTCCAGACCAGTCAAGTCGGTGATGCCACCTAACCGGTTCGCCAGACTGGTCAGGCCCAACATATCCGTGGCATTGGGATCAGTAATGCCCAGTTCATCTTCCACGGCAGCCTTGAGGTTGGCATCCGCAAAATACACCGGCTGGGCCGAGACGGCAGGGATAAAGGCCAAAGGGAAGAGAACGACGACACCAAGGATAAACGCGGCCCGCATGAGAGGTTGCCTCCTGTGTTTTCGCTTCAGTAATTATCGGATAAAATCCCAACGACACAATACCCCTAATATACCGGCTGGTCCTAAGAAATACCAGCCTAAAACCGATCTCCGCAAGCACCGCGCCGACGGGCGGGGACGGCCGGGAGGGAGATATCATCTTTACCGGGATATTGACGGGAGGAAAAAACAACTTATAATGCCCTTTTTAGGCACATTAACCCGCCCTGAGCCGGATTTATGGAGGCCGCCATGCGTTTGATGAGTTACCAGCGGTGTTTTGCCGTGGTTTTGTTGTTGCCGACGCTGCTTTTGGCCCAGACGTCCAACCCGATTGTCCGTCTGGAAACCAGTATGGGGGATATCTATCTGGAGTTGTTCCCGGAGGATGCGCCGGTTTCGGTGGAAAACTTTCTCAGTTACGTTAACCGGGATTTTTATAACGGGCTTGTTTTCCACCGGGTTATTGATGGATTCGTCATCCAGACAGGGGCTTTCGACGAAAATCTCAATAATTTGCATTCTTATGATCCCAGTAATCCGGATGACCCCAACTACCCCATCATCAACGAAAGCTCCAACGGCCTGAAAAATCTTCGGGGAACACTGGCCATGGCGCGCACCAGTGACCCCAATTCGGCCACTTCGCAGTTTTATATAAACCTGGTGGATAACAGTTCTTTGGATTATGTCGCCGGGGGCAATGTCGGTTATGCCGTTTTTGGCCAGGTAATTACCGGTATGGCCGTGGTGGACGTTATCGGCACCGTGCCCACCAGTACGCAGGGCGGAATGGACGATGTGCCGGTAACGCCGGTTTTTCTTGAGGATGCCACCGAATTGACCTCGGATAATGTAACCGTTGAGCGTCTGCAAGTCATGGCCGGACCTTATCGCGGCCAGGACAGTTTTATCCTCCGCACATCCCAGGAATTGACTCTGGCCGATTGGCAGGAGGCGGATGACCTGACGTTGCACCTGGATGACTTTACCCAAACGCTCGATTTGGCGAATTTTCGGGCGTTAGGAGCCAGCGGTCTGTACCTCTACCAACATGCGGCCCCGGGAATCACGTTGGTGCTGGCGAACCTCAATGCGGGAACGCTGTTAATCATGGGGCAACAAACGGACCTGACCGGTTTAAGAGAGCCTGTAGAGACGCGCATCATCGTGGGCGACTATTTCGCCCGGGGCGAGGCCGACCGCGACGTTGTTAATAACGGGGCGGGCGCTCCGATTGTTCTGCTCCAGGGCGTTGAGGACGCCTTGCGGGTGGATCACTTCGTCCACATCAACAGCGCCGATACTTATTATTACATGGTAATCTCCGGTTCGATCGCCACGGAACGGGACCCGGCGGAGGTGGACCTGACCGACCTTGACAGCTATGATCCGATGGCGGTCACCTGGAAGACGTATACGTCGAACCTGACCGCTTTTTACCGTGTTGGTGCAGGTAATTATTTCCGCCATGACTGGTCCAATCAAGTGGCCTGGGCATGGTTCAATCTGGACACCGGCCGCTTCTTTATCTTCAGTGATAATGCCGGGGCGGTTTCGACCTCCATGACGCTGACGATTAGTTTCGACCTGGACGATTACAGCTTCGAGCAAACCGCGACGATTCGCTAAGTGGCTTTGCTTTTTACGCGAAAGGAAGATGGATTCATGCAAACACGCACCGGCGTCACCAGCGTCGTTACGCGACTGTTTTTACTGGCAATTATCGTTCAACCCCTGGGAACCGCAGGCAATGTCCAAGGGCAGACGGCGGATATTCCGGGTTTAATCAACACGGCCCCCGTCACCGAACGCATCTTCTCTGAAGAAAACATTACTCCCGTACAACTAACCCTGATGGAGAGCCTGCATCGGGCGCTGGCGAATAATCTGGAACTGCGCATCGATAGTTATACTCCGGCCATCCGCATGGCGGATGTGGTGGAGGCGGAAGCAGCCTTCGACGCCGTGCTGTTTGGCTCGGCCCAGGCGGAGATCCTGGACGAAACTCGCATTAATCCGGGGATTTCAACGACAACCGTCACCGGCGGCACGCCGGGCAACAACACCTCTATCAATGTCCCCTACCCCACCAATCCCTACGTCAATACGCATGATTACAACTATCAGATCGGCCTGCGAAAGCGATTGCCTACAGGAGCAATCGTGGAACTGGCGGAGGGATTACGACGGTATCGGGATTTTTACGATATCACCAACCAAATGTTTAACAATCCCTACCTTGAATATGATCTGAGTTTGCAAATTCGCCAGCCGTTACTGCGGGACTTCGGCCTGGACTTCAATCGGGCCAGTATTAACGCCGCCCGCAATTCCTATCAGGTCGGCCGCCAGCAGTTCGAACTGAGCGTCATCGACACTGTCAGTAAAGTGGAACGATTATACTGGCAACTGGTTCTGTTGCGACAAAGGGTGCGCATCTATGAAAACCTTGTTGCTCAGGCGGAAGTGACCCGGCAGCGATTGGACTACCGCCGCGACCTGGAGGCTTCCGCGCTGGCGGTGCACCGGGTGAAAGGCCTGTTGGAACGCGCCCGTGCCAACCTGATTTCGGCCCGCAATGATTTGCTCCAGCAGCAGGAGATGTTTCTTAATTCGCTCAATGATCCCACCTTGCCTCAGGAGAATCGCTGGGAGGTCATCCCCCTGGATGAACCTTCCACAAGTCCTTATACAATCGATACGGATGAAGCAATTGACCGCGCTTTGCATTTACGGCCGGAAATTATAGCGCAAAAGCTTCGCCTGGACACCGCCGGCATTGTTGTTGGTGTGTCGAAAAACCAATTATTGCCTCGTTTGGATATTTTTGCCCGACAAGACGTTACCGGGGCCGGAGGAAACGCATCTTCCGCCTGGCGGGAACAGAATAATCTCGATTTGATTAATTATGGCGCAGGCATAAGCTTTGAAGTACCTTTGGGAGGAAATCGAGCGGCCAGAGCATCTGTTATACGGGCGGAAAATGAATATCAACAGGAAGTCACCCGCCTGGAAAGCATCCGCCAACAGGTGGTCGCCGATGTGAATGTGTCGCTGCATGAACTGGAATTGTCCTACCAGGAAATAGCCGTTCGCCGCAGCGCCGCTCAGGCCGAAGCGGACACCATGTCGGCCTATCTGGTGCAGGAGGAAGCAGGCATCGCCATAACCGCCGGTTACCTTGACCGACAAATCGACGCCCAGGAACGTCTTGCCATTGCTCAGCTTAACGCCGCCCAGAGCCTTTTCCGTTATAATAACGCCATCTCCGCGACCCAGCGGGCCCAGGGCGTCATTCTGCATTATAACAATATCAAAATGGAAGAATCCGCTTCAGGGGCAACCATACCCGTCTCCGAAACGATCAGCAAATCAGACTAAACCGGCGAATTTTACCTACAAAAGATTAGGAATGATTATGATGCTTCAAAAATGGATACCATTGTTCGTCGTTTTATTCAGTATTTCCATCCAACCTGTTTCCGTCGCCTTGGAGGATTTGGCGACGGTGACTTCGGCGACGACCCAACGGGCCAGCAGTTACGACACCACCGGGGGAAACAAAGATGCCGTTAATAATATCATGCCAGGTCACACTATAGTTTTATTGGATACTGACGGCTCCGGCTGCATTCGGCATATCTGGATCACCGTATCCGAATTTTACCGCCACCGTACATGGTCGCGTGACCTGGTTATACGCATGTTTTGGGATAACGCGGAGGTACCTTCCGTGGAAGTTCCCCTGGGCGATTTTTTTGCTTTGGGCCACGGCCGACAATATCGGGTGAATTCAGCCCCGGTTTGCGTCGGCGATAACTCCAAGGCGATGAATTGTTATTGGCCTATGCCGTTTCATCGCCATGCCCGCGTGGAAATCACCAACAGCGGCCAACGCAGCGTGCGGAAAATCTATTGGAACATCGATTATGAACTCGGCCCCGTGGCGGACAATCAGGGTTTGTTCCACGCTTTGTACCGCCGTGACAAGGCTCTTCCGGGTCAAGATGCGTCCGGACCTGAGGTTCAAGATAATTACGTCATCCTGGAAACCACCGGCCGGGGTCAGTATGTTGGTTGCGTGCTTAACGTGGATTCCGCTCCCGGCGGATGGTGGGGCGAAGGCGACGAGGTGATTTTTATCGACCAACGGGACAAGCCGAACATCTTCGGCACGGGTTCGGAAGATTATTTCTGCAACGCCTGGGGATTCCACCGCACCTTTACCTATCCTAACTATGGCGTCCCTTTGATGGAAAAACTCGAAGACGGCCACACGCTCACCACCGCTTATCGCTGGCATGTTAACGATGCGTATCGCTTTCAGAATTACATCAAGGTTACCCTGGAGCATATTTATCCCACAAACATCACCAACGATTACTCCAGCGTCGCCTTCTGGTACCAGGACAAACCTATCGCCCAGCGTCCTCCCCTGCCGGCCGGCGCCGACAATCCCCCCCGCTATAACCCTCCTCAAGAAAACGCCACCGACGAGTACCGTATTGACGGCACGGAGTTGGAACCAATTTTACGAAACCTCGGTATTGACGTCCAAACTCAGGTGGCCAACGCGAGGGCTTTTGCGCGTGGTTGGTTATTGCTGTCGAACATCGCCGACGGTGTTGCTATTCCCGTGCCCGTAGCGGAAGCGGGTGAATACCAACTGCAAGTGCGGCCATGGTTTCCCGATGGAACCCGCCAGTTTCGCATCGGCCTGGCCCGGGACCAACTACAAACGCTGACGGCTTCGTCCCCGGATCACTCCCCCGCCGTTGTCAATCTTGGCAAGGTCACCGCCCAAGGTCATACCGTGATGATGTATATCCAGGCGGATACACCGGCCGGCGTGGATTACATTACCGTAAAAAAACTCGCGGATAAGCCCAAGTGAAAATTTATTCTTTTTCTAATAAATCAGCATCGAATTATAAAACGTCCACGAACCATCATATTACAGCTTTCTTGTTTATCACAACACAATGCTATCGAGTAAGATTGACCTTGTGTTACTTTCCGATAAAACAAATTCTTTTATTAGAAGTAAGTGATAGCAGAATTGACGAAGTGCTGAAATGACACAAGTCCCCAATATAGTCCCGGCTTCTGATGACCTGTCAGGCTGGAAAGCAGCGGAACGCCGTCTGGGAAAACGCATCAATGACCGCATTCATGCTTCTGGGATTGTCAGCCAGGAGCTTTTTCGGCGGTATTTTGGCGGCAGGAATGCCGAATATCTTCTGGAGAAATACAAAAGTTATTCCGTGCTTCACGCCTTTATCGAATGGCTTGTCAGCGATTACCGGCCCGTCCTCCAGCAGGACAGGAAGAAGGCCCACGACAAGAACAGGCTGCGGCATAAGCGCATCCGCAGGGGCAGGACCATCGCGGAAAAGATGTTGGCGGAGGGATTGCCCGCGGATGAGGCGGTTATCCTTGAGGCTTGTTCCCAGGCCAATCCCAGCCTGTTCAGAGTCAATGAATTAAAAATTGGTTCAACTCTGGCTGTCGAGGATATCCTTCTGGGAGGAGAATACGTCATACAGGATAAAGCACTATCCGGGTGCGTCCAAGCCGGGGATTGCTTAGCCGGCAGGATATATCCTGTAAGCGGATTCCATTTCTTCTCTCCCATGGGGCCGCCTCTGCCAATCATGCTGATAACAGAAGCCACGGGCTATCTGGAATCCATAGGCGTGAAGATCAGCCGGGAAGGCCTGCTTTGCGGTGCTGATAAATTTGGCCTGCTGTGGAACTGGTGGGACAAGCAGTCTTATGAGAGCCGCATCCCCCTCCTGCGTAATACCGATGGAGAAGACCTCATCTGGCAGACGGCTTCGTTCTCTGTCTCCGATGAGAATGCCGTAAGAGAAGCTTTCGCCCGGCGCGAGGACATCGAATACAACGACGAGGAAGATGATTACACTTGGTTCCGGGTGAAGGATAAGCCCTCGAAAAAAGCAAAAAACGATAAAGGTATCAACCATAAGGATGAAAAAGATGAGGAAACCGAAATCCTCCATCTTGGAAGCCTGCGTTTTGTCCTAAACGAGTTGATTCTCGAGGTCAATTCCCTTGAGCGGCTGGAGGCGGCAAGGGCATGGCTGGAGAATATCCCCGGCGTTAAATTTCTGGACGCCAAAAGCCGGGATTTCAACCAGGAGGATTTTGAAGTTCCCATGGATGACCGGCTTGGGCCGAAAGAGAGTGTCGAGATGACGCCGGAACTGGCGTCTTACGTACAGGAATCATTCAACCGGCACTATATGGATTGGCTTGACAGCCCCTTACCTGTACTCGACGGCAAGACCCCACGCCAGATGTGCAAAACCAAAGCCGGGCGCAACAAGGTGGCGAGGCTGATTCGCACCATCCCTCTCCCGGTAGGAAATCCGGGCGTCGAGATAAAGATACCCCGCCGGGAGATGCTCAGGGAACTGGGCATTGAATCAGAATAGACAAAACAGCATAGCAGGGAAATACAAACAAATCCGTTCGCCGGGAATATTGCACCTCTTCCTTACTCACCGCGGAATCATGAAACAATACAGCTACCGGTTGGCGAACCAGACGCAGTAATCCTTGACCGGCAGGTAATTCGGCGACTTTTTATCCAGGACAGTCAGGTCGCACAGCGGAAAAACAAACCGCTTTCTGCCGCAGTTGACATTGACCAAAATTCCGTACAAATCGTCCAAATCCTCAATGCCCGTTACCCGCACCTGGTCGCCGTCATTAAGAGGCCCTTCCTCCTGAAATTCGCTCACTTCGGCGTCAAAAGGAAACTGAAGAGTGTCCATAAGATAATCATCCCACGCCTCAACTTCATCCTCAGCCCCGGAGATGACCTTTAAAATTCGCTCGCCCTCTTCACCTTCGCCAAGCCAATACATCTCCCCCTCCATTTCCTTTCGCACCTCGTCGGCGGTTTTCTCCGCATCCCGCGGGGAAGCAGGCTCGATTTCATCCGGCGAAAGGTACATCTCCGTCCAGCCCAGGCCTTCCTCCTCGCTCTGCCTGATGAATTCACGCGGCATCTGTTCCAGGGTGATGCTGTCCCAGCGGATGCCGATAACCCCGTCTTTTTCCATCTCAAAAATCCTCACCTGCCAGCCGCCGAGGCAAAAGGCCTCATTATCAGGACACTTGACGCCTTTTTTGACTTTCACGGAATCACCGGTTTTGAAAGGCATAGCTCATCTCCTTCAGGCTGTTGAATTATTAACGCAGCATTCAATATCAATACCCTGTTTGTTGTACTCACCCGCAGCCAAAAGTCAATCCGTCTCCTTTAAATTTTACCAGGGCATTGCCAAACTATGCGTCGTGCTTTAATCAAAGCAGAAAGAATATCAAAAATCGCGCTAAAAGACTCTTGCGCTTTCCCAATATTTTTATGTATATCTGGTTCAGGTTTGGTGCGGAGTGCGGCATATTTGAACATATTTCGGTGTATTTGAAAAAAACAATGCTTTTCAGGTAACCCTCTGAAATAAAAGGACTTAAGGTAATGGGCGATACAGGACTCGGACCTGTGGCCTCACGGGTGTGATCGTCGCCATTTTTTCATTTTTAAATCTTGCCTTACGACAAAAAAATAAATAAAAAATGTTGTAACTCATTATATATAAGCATGATACGAATGGAACAAAATCTCTTTCAATCTCTTCGAGTTGCTTTCGATTTCCTCTGATTACCCCAATTTTTGGGGGTTTTGCGTGAAAACTGCGTGAAAGAATGCTATACTTTCTGCCATGTCAGACAAGGAGCATTAGAACGTGAGTCGACCGCGAAAAAGAGGATGTCCCGAACGTAGTTGGAAGTTCGATGGCTACTCCATGGTTTCATCTTAAGCCACGTTCCCTTTTCGGGCAACTTTC
>JAFGBA010000187.1 GCA_016933395.1 Sedimentisphaerales bacterium
CATAACACCTTGTCAAAATATCAGTTATGATTAATGCTATTAAAAAACGTGCATAAAAAACAAGAAGATTATGGATAGTAGTACGAAGTTTTAATTTTGTATTTCCCTTGACGGTTTTGTAACTCTGTGAGAATAATCCTAATTAATTCCATCTGGATACCCGCTTTCGCGGGTATGACAAACAACCATTAATCCTTTTAGTAACATTACTCAACTGGTGACTGAACCTGATTTTGCATTGATAAAGTAAGATGCTCCGTTTTCCGTTACATTCAGCGTCATCAGCAGATCGCGGGCCTGGCGGGCGGCGCGGGTGTCGGGGAAAATGCGGATGACGTCCTGCAAATCGGCGGCGGCGGAGTCCTTCAGACCCAGGCGTTCGTACTTGCGTTTGGCCTGGAAATAACCGATGAAGGCGGCGTATTCCACCTGTTCCTTAACCTCCCAGGCGGCGTCGAATATCTGGGCGGCGGGTTGCGCCGACATTTCCTTTTGTGTTTGTTGCTGAGCCAATAGCTGTTCGATGCGAGCGTTGCAGGCGTCGATTTTCCGCTGCAAATCATCCAGTTCGGCCTGAACTTCGGGGCTTAAGGCATCGGGGGATACCTGAGCGATCTGATTTTCATCTTCCGCCGTCGCTGTCGAACTTTTCCTCCACGGCTGTGCCGCCAGACCAATCGCCACCAGCAAAACAACCGCGATGCTCAGGGCAATTCGTGTACGCCGCCGCTTTCCCGCCCGTTGTTGAACCCGTGCGGCCAAATCCGCGGGGATGCACGGGATCGGGACGGACTCGTCCGCGGCCTGCAACAGGTTTTGAAAATCTTTTTCTCTCATGGTTATTCCTTAATCATCGCCATTTCCGGCATTTCACGCAGGCGCTGACGAGCGCGGCTCAAACGCATATTTACGATATTTGTATTCACCTTCAACGCCTCGGCGATCTGTCCGATGGGCATCTCCTCCAGATACCGCAACACTACAACTTCCCGCCACGGGTTCGGCAGCCGGGCAATACATTGGCGAATGCGCCGGCTTTGTTCAGCCCGGACGAAATCCGGCGGCGTATCGTCACCGGCCTGACGTTGCGTTTCGATCACTTCTTTTTGCCGTCGAAACGCCAGCAGATGCCGACGTCGATAGCTGCGACACTGGTTGACGGTGATGCGGGTAATCCACGTCGCCAGTGAACAATCGCCGCGAAATTTGCGTCGATGCGTCCACACCGCCATAAATACATCCTGCACCACGTCTTCGGCCAAATCCGCTCGCCAGTTTAGCAGCCGCTGCGACAGCCGGGCCGTCTGCGGGGCGTATTGGGCGATCAACTCGTCGAAGGCCGCCGCATCGCCGGCCGCCAATCGCGTTTGAAGCGATTCCGTCCCGCTTGCCGGGTGGGACGATTGCTCCGCCGCTTCAATGACGCCGCCCTTCATAACTGCTATAATAGATGCGCTGCTCGTCATGAACTGTCACTAAAAGTTGAAAATCTCGTCTTGGCTTCCGTAACTGCTTGTAAATAAAGGCGTAACACCGGCCTGTTACCTGTTTTTCTGCATTTATCACCTTATTATACCCCGGCCGCAGATAAATCGCAGCGCTGTCTTCCTTACCTTACTGTATAATCATGCCTTGCTTTCGCTACCGTGTAGGGTAACAATGGATTGCCGTTATTAGTGCTTAACGATACAAGGACCAGGATTATGCGACGTCATTTAGGAATGTGTGTAATTATCGTAGTGGCCGGCAACTTGCTAACCGGCTGTGCGAGTTTGCAAAAGGCCCTGAATCTGGAGAAGCCGCGAGCACACCTGCGGGGCGTGCACTTCGATAAAATCACGCTGAGTGCGGTGACGCTGCTGTTCGATGTGGAGATTGAGAATCGCTATGCGCTGGATTTACCGCTGCTGAACATGGATTATGACATTACCAGCCGAGGAGAACCTTTTCTGGCGGGGCAGGCGGACATCCAAAGCACCATCCCCGCCAAGGAAACCCGTACCGTTTCACTCCCGGCGACCATTCACTATGCGGATTTTACACGGGCGATCAAGGGAATAAAACCAGGCTCAATGGTCCCTTATCGTGCGGATGTCGGAGTATCCGTTGACGCCCCGATGATAGGCAGGCTGAGATTGCCGCTCAAAAAAGAAGGGCAATTGACCATCCCGACCTTGGCGGATCTTAAGGAATTTATCGGCAGTAAAATTATTTCGCCAACGCCTTCTTCACCGTAAAATGTTTGCATGGGAAAAGATTCTGTTAAAAGTAAATATATTCACCTTATGATTTCACGACCGCTGGGGATTATTTTCGATATGGACGGGGTGTTGCTCGATTCGGAGCCGTTTATCATCGAGGCGGCCTCGCGGATGTTCGCCGAACACGGGCTAAAGGTCCGGCCGGAGGATTTCCACCCCTTTACCGGCATGGGCGAAAAACGTTTCCTTGGCGGCGTGGCCGAAAAATACGGCTTCGCCCTCGACATCGACCGCGACAAAAAACGCACCTACGACATTTACCTGGATATCATCAAAGGAAAACTCACCCCGCTGGCCGGGACGAGGGATTTCATCGCCCAATGTCGCAAGTCGGGGAAAAAACTGGCGGTTGCCTCCAGCGCTGACTGGCGAAAGGTTAAGGGAAATTTAACCGAGATTACGTTGCCTCCGGAAACGTTTGACGCCATCGTCGCCGGTGAAGATGTCACCCATAAAAAACCCGCTCCCGACATTTTTCTTCTGGCGGCGGAAAAACTCGGTCTTGCCCCCCAGGACTGCCTGATCGTCGAAGACGCCCCCGGCGGTATCCAGGCCGCCAGAGCCGCCGGCGGCAAGTGCCTGGCGATAATGTCCAGTTTTACGAAAGAGCAGCTTGCCGGGGCGGATTATTTTGCACCCGATCTCGCTCATGTGCCGGATGAAGCGATAGACTGGCAGAAATAACTTTTGATTGGTATTGGAAAATAAAAACTCAGCTCAAACTTTCTGACAACTCATCGCGGAGATAAGTTTCCAGCGCACTGCGCCAGTCGGGCATGCGGTTAAGCCCGAGTTGCTCAAGACGGGTGTTGCGGCCGGCTTCGTAGCGGGCACGAGGTGCGGGAGCGGGAAATTCGCCGGAGCCAACCGGTTCAATAGTTACATTGCTCATGCCGAGAATGTCGCGGATGGACAAAGCAACCTGATAGCGGTCCACCACGCCTCCGTTGAGAATATGGTAAAGGCCGTAATGCTCGGTATCGAGCAAAACAGCTATATTGGCCAGCAGGTCGCGGGCGTAGGTGAGGCTGCCGAACTTGTCGTTGACGGCCTTAAGCTGAGTGCGGCCATCCCGCATGAGCTGCACCATCTTACCGACAAATTTGGCATCACGCGGGCCGCCGCCGATCATCCAGCCCGCCCGGCAGATAAAATATCGCTTCATTATCGTTGTGACAGCCTGCTCGCCGTACCATTTTGTGCATCCATAAACTGTTTTTGGCCGAGGCGGATCAGCTTCGGTGTAAGGCTTCGTTTTATCACCCCAGAAAACGCACATTGTGCTCAGATACACCAGTACGGCATTAACGGCTTCGCAAGCACGGGCGATGTTTTCCGTGCCGAGGGTGTTGGCACGATAGGCGAAGTCCGGATCCTGTTGGCAGTAGTCCACATCCGTAGCCGCGGCCAAATGCAGGACGACATCAGGTCGATATTGCTCGACAGCATCGTTGACGGCCTGGGCGTCGCAAATATCCAAAACCTGGGGCGCATTGCGAATATCGGTCAAAACCAGCCGGTCATCGGGAAAAGCCGCGGAAACGTAACTACCGACCATGCCGCCGGCGCCAGTTACTAAAATTGTACGGTTCGCCATGTCAATCACACCTCTGGTAAGAAGTATAACCGAATTCCCCGCAATGACGCAAGATTTACCGCCGGGCGGAGAATCGCTGAATGTTTAATCGTGTTTTTCCCGCAGCGTGCGCCAAATACCGGCGAAGGCATTGCGGCATTGCCGCCAGCGGAGGGTTTTTAATCGCGACCACCGCAGATACGCCAGGGTAGGCCGTAAGGTATTAACCCGAAATTGCTCCCAACGATACCGTCGCGGCGTGACATCCCGCTCCAGCAAGCGATTAAGCCGGTCAATCCAGCGCCGGCCAAAACCGCTCTTATCGACAATGACGCTATCGCCGGGATCATAAGTGGGAAGCTGTTCGATGGACAGCAGCTTTTGGGTGTCAAACTCAGCGAGGACGATGCAACCGGTTTGTTCGCGGCGGTTCCAGGTAATGACGTCGCCATCGGTAAAATAGACGCCGCTGGAAAGAAAATTTCCCAGCGAGTAGCAGATGGGCGTGCCCTCATAAACTTCCATGCCCTGGAGAATATGCGGGTGATGACCTACGATCAGGCCGGCGCCGGCCTGGGCAAGTTGACGGGCGAGTTTGATTTGCCTTGGAGAGGGCAGCGTCAGGCGTTCTTCGCCCCAGTGCAGCACCACGATAACGTGATGCGCCTGATCTTTGAGTTGACGAATTTTCTCGGATAGGACTTCAGCTTCCAGCGGCGGGATGCCGAATGTATCAGTTCCGGCGATGTCGGAAATGCCGGTTTGCGGGTCACAGGCGGTAATGAAGCCCAGGCGAACGCCGTTGGCGGTAATTATTTTCGGAGCGGCGGCCTCCGTCAGAGTGAGACCTGCGCCGAAATAGTCCAGCTTTAATTCATCCAGCAAGCTGCGCAAACGCCGGAAACCTTCGGTGCGACAATCGAAAGCGTGGTTATTAGCCAGTGTAACCAAATTAATTCCCGTATTGCGGACACTGCGAATCATATCCGGCGTGGCGATAAGTCGCGGCTGAGTGGGAACGGTTTCACCCTCGCCGGACAAGGTGCTTTCCAGATTGGCCAGAACAATGTCCTGTTTTTGAAAAACCTCCCGCATGTTACACAGGGCGGCGTCGATGTCGCGTGACGGCGTTTCGCCCAATGGGAACGTCGTCAATAATAAATCACCGACGACAGCCAGACGGACGATTGTATGTGATTCATCAGAAGTTTTCATTCAGCACATATTCCGCTATCGCGTGTAAGGTGTTGAAGCAAGTAACACCACTGGCTCGCAATCGATCAGAATTCTGGTGGCCGCCGGTTAACAGAACACAGTCAACGCCCATCTCGCGGGCGACTTCCACGTCATGCAGCGTGTCGCCGATGAGCAGCACTTCGCGGCTGTCATGGGGCAGTTCTCGCAGCCAGCGACGGCCGTTTTCCACCTTGGAATGGGCACGATAATCATTCAGACCCACCAGCCGGACAAAATACGCCTCCAGGCGGAAATAGGCGACAGCTTCCTGAAGCCTTTGTTGATGATACGCGCTCAGGACCGAC
>JAFGBA010000188.1 GCA_016933395.1 Sedimentisphaerales bacterium
TATACCGGAAGTGGTTATTCAACTTATGCAAATGGGACGGAAGTGGCTCCAATCGCAGGCGTTGATAATAATTACGCTTGGGCGAGGGAAAGCACCTGGAACGTTGGAACAGGCACTATGGAACAGAACGGCACTTATGATATGATGGGTAATGCTTGGGAATGGACTGAGACATATATTGATACTTATCATAGAGTATTTCGTGGCGGAGCATTTACATATTATGATGAAACGATATTAAGTTCAGCCTGGAATGAACTAGGAATCATGGAAAGCGAAGGCCCCGCTTTTGGTTTTCGCATTGTTTCAGTTCCGGAGCCGGTTACACTCGTTTTTCTGTCATTGGGCGGTTTCGTCTTGGTGCGGCGTCGCCGTGTTTAAGATGAGTACCGGTTCGAATTTTAAAGCCGTGGACATTACCACCACGGCTTATTTTTTAACTGTTATATCTCGCTGAGTAACAGGCGGCGAAGACGCCGGGGCGTCACGGACGCTTACTGTTAAGTTACCATCGCCACTTAGGGCCGCTCTTTCAGACGCTACACTTCTCGTCCACCGGGCAGGCGACAGCGGAGCCGGGTTCCCTCTACGATTCCAAAACAGTAAGGGTCTTCGACCTTTCTTTTATCCATGCCGCCTCGTGGCTGAATTTTTTGGCAATTCCACATCCATTTATGCCGATATAAGATGAAAACGTAATGGTTCGGCGGATGACGGGTTATGATGATATCAAGGATTTTATTGGGCCTGGCGATGAACTGGCCGCTGCTGCTGGTCGGCCTGGCGGCGTTCGGGCTGGGGCTGCTTATCGGGCGTAGTTTCCCTCTGGCCGCCGCCCGGCGGCTGCTCGAGCAGGTCCGCGCCGCCCGCCGCGAAGGGCAATCTCCCCCGCCGGATCAAACCCCTCCCGGCCTCTTTGCGGACATCGAGCGGGAGTTCGCCGATCTCTTCACCGCCCTCCAAAATTCGCGCGGCGAACTGGATCAAATGAACCGGCATGTCAATCATAGCGTCGTCCGCCGCACCGAAAAGCTCGAACGCAACCTCCAGCAGATGAAAAAGACCGCCCTGACCGACACGCTGACCGGCCTGGCCAACCGCAAATTCTTCGAGGAATACCTTGAAGTCCTCTTTCATCAGTCCTGCCGGGAAGAACGCGACCTGGCCTGCATGATGATCGATATGGATGGTTTCAAGCAGGTCAATGACACCCTGGGCCACGCCACCGGCGACAACCTGATTGCGTTTCTCGGCAATCTGCTGCGGGCGGCCGTACGCGACGGCGATATGTGCTGCCGGCTCGGCGGCGATGAATTCGTCGTCCTGCTGGAATCCGCCACCCCGGAACTGGCCCTGGAGGTTTCCGAACGCATCCGCCGACTCTTCGAACGCGAAGCCGTCCATGTCGGCCTCGCCGTCACCCCCGCAGACCGGCCGATGCCCCTGCCCGCCGTCAGTATCGGCCTAGCCGGACGGCTGCTATCCCGCGCCCAGACGCCCCAGGAACTGCTTGAATGTGCGGATAGAGCTTTGCTGCAGGCCAAGGCCGCCGGCAAAAACCGCATCGTGGTTTACCGCCCGGAAAAGTCAAACGGCTTGCGGGCGAACAGGTGATACGAGCGGGATCGCGCCACGTTCGTAATCAGCCCCAATAAAACAAAGCTACACAGCATACTGCTGCCGCCGTAACTGACAAACGGCAGATTCATCCCCGTAATCGGCATCAGGCCCATCGTCATGCCCGCATTAATGAATACCTGGGTCGCCAATAGCGCAGTAATGCCTACCGCCGCCAGCTTGCCGAAAGGCTCCGTCTGCCGCCAGGCGATCCAGCCGCCCGCCAGTAATAGCATCTCGAATAACGCCAACACTCCCGCCGCCCCCGCAAAACCCCAGTGATGGGCGATGAGGGCAAATACGAAATCGTTATGCCCCTCCGGGAGCCGGCTTCCCAGTGATAACAAGTCTTCGTCCAGCGTATGTCCCGTCCAGCCGCCCGTCCCGATGCACAACTTCGAGCGATACAACTGGTAACCCTCATTGTCCAGCCAATAGGGATCGGTGCTTTCCTGGTTCATCAACACCTGAATGCGCTTGCGCTGATACTCCCGCATTCCGCCATAATACATCACCGGCGCCGCCAACATCGCCCCCAACACAATTAACGCCAAATGCCGCCGCCGCGCCCCCGCCACAAACAGCATCGCCAGGAACACCGGGAAAAACAATAACGTCGTCCCCAAATCCGGCTCCAGCAAAATCATGCCCATCGGGATCAGCGTCAACAGGAACGGCCCCACCAGCCCCCAAAAATGCCGATAATTCTCCCGCAACCGTAAATACCACGCCAACGCCAGGATGTAACTCAGTTTCGCCAGTTCCGAGGGCTGAAACTGCATATCCACCCCCAGGTAATGAAACGGCACAATCCACCGATACACCCCCCGCGAACTGGGCAACAGCGGCGTCTCCAAATGAAGATATTTCGCCACCAGCAACAATCCCAACAATCCCAGACTCATCGCAAACAGGATATAACTGTACTCGCCGAGTTTGCGGCAGGATATCAGATTCACCACTCCGAAACCCGCCAATCCCAGCACTATCCAAACCGCCTGCTTTTTAAAAAGTTCCGCCGATTGCCCCCCCGCCGAAACTCGGATACACAACAATCCCACGCCCGTCAACGCCAACGCCACCGCAGGCAACAGCCACACTGCTCTCGATACGCCTGCTTGCCCGCGCCAAAATACCACGCTAATCCCCCAGTCCTACCGTAGGTTTGAAATCCACCGCCACCAGAGTCATATCATCCTCCGGCTCACCTACCCGAAAGGCATCGATTTCGTTGAAAATGGCGTCCATCAGCACTTCTACATCCATCTGACGATGCCGCGCTAGCAATTCTTCCAGCCGTCGCTGGCCAAAAAGCTTATCGCCCGTTCCACGAGCATCGCTTAGGCCGTCGGTATATAGCAACAATCGGTCAAAACCCTTAAATTGATGGCAGGACTCCTCCCGCATTCCGCCCTCGACTCCCAGTAACACCGTCGTCGTCGGCAACACCCCACACCGCTCCCATGCCGGATTGCTGATAAGCGCCAGCGGATGGCCGGCATTGACAAAAAGCAATATTCCGCTGGGCAGGTCCACCACTCCGTAAAACATGCTGCAAGTGATCGGGAAATTAACCTGTTTACTCAGGGACAGCAGCAAATCATTCACGGACGCCACCATTCTCGCCGGCCGGCGCTTATCCTGCTCGGCGCTGCGTAAAAGCCCGATAATGACCGACATCACCAGCGCCGCCGTGATCCCGTGCCCCACAGCATCCCCGATAGCAAACGCGATTTGATCCTGCCCCAACTGCTCGAAAAAGCAAAAATCTCCCCCTACGCCATTACACATCCTGTTGCGTATGGCTATCTTTCCACAATCGCACTTGGGCAAACTCGCCGGCAATAACGCGCGCTGCACCGCCACGGCCAATTGCAGGTCTCCTGATTCCAGAATTTGTTCTATATGGTCTTCCATCGCAAACCAAACAAAACATCGTCGCCATATCTCTAAATTATGTCCTTTCCAACGGACAGGGTCTAACATATTCTTTGTGAATTTCTCCCGCAAAAAAACATAAACAAGTCATCCTTTTCTCATTCTTGGACCGCTTTAATCACCACGTTATTTCATATTATGCCGGTTTTTGTTAAATTTGATTCATTAGCAGGAAATAATCGAATTTTTTCCACGAAATTTAATTCGAAATGGCTTTCTCAATAATGACTGTTTAGAACGAATTATCAAATAAATTCACTCCCCACAACTCTGTAACTACTTTTATAATAGACAGTTATGTTAAACAACATAAACATTTATTAATCCGCCCAAAAAGAAAACATCGAGCACCCTTAGGTATCTCGATGTTTTCCGGAGGGGAGAAAACTCTTTGGGTATATCGTCAACCCGGTGAAAAAAACTTTAACACCAGGATTACCCGCTATTTCCGTACGGCACTATCTGCCTTTATTCACCTCACTAATAAGCCTTTACGAGCTTAACTTCATTTTAACACGCATTACCTGGTTTGCCAAGTCTAACTAATCCTTATATTTTTACTTTCAGGAATTTACTCACACTATAAGCCAAACGTAATTTACATCTTGGTCGGCCCAATCCTGAACCGATTACTCTTGACACTTTATTATATGGCGTCTACGGCCACTTTTCTGCTTTTACTACGTAGCTCACATTATTATGTTCACCCCCCTGTGTTTGCTCGTGGTTTTAAGCCAAAGATGGTTGAGATGGTAAATTCACACTGAAAGTGACAACACAGCAACAGGCTCCACCACACATTTTTTGTCGTACAGAAGAGGCTATCGCTGCTCCAAATTCCTTCGCCCAAACCTCATATTCCATTGGACAGATACGTTCCGCCACCGCCTTGGCCAGCGACTTCCTACCGGAACGCTCCAAAAGGGCCGACCACGGACACCCCGATATACGATATTCTAATATATCCGGCCGGGGACGGGCCGTTTCGAATGTAAAGCCTTCGATCTCCAACTTGGCGCTCAAACAATATTCCAGAGCATCAAGTCCCTCTTTTCGACCGGTTAATTCTTTGAGTTTACGCGCCTGAATCTTGGGCTGAATCCGCCACACTTGCTCATCCACATCCAGAGCGGCGTCGAATCCCCAGCGTTCTTCCACTTTCATAAACCATAGGCCGTCCACCGCCGTATAGGAACGATGTAAATATGCTGCGATTTGTTCCGGGGTTAACCGTTTCATCTTTTTTAGTTATTCCTTATCGCATTTTATTCGTTCTGAGGCCATCTTTTTTGTCCGCCAACGTTGAATCAACCCATCAACGCACAGTCCCAGCGTAATAATCAAACACCCAACCGCCATCCAATCTCCCGTCCGGCCATAAAAACTCTCACGCGTATCTACACCAACTTCATCCGTTAAATACCCTTTCACGCATTGTCTTTGGCGCGGGTCTTCCTTAAGCGAACCGGCAATACCGCCACCTCGTACTCGCCCATCCGGATCGATAAACGCGCTAACGCCGGTATTGACAGCGCGAGCGACGCCCACGCGATTTTCCACGGCGCGAAACTGACATATCGCCAAATGCTGCATCAATTCCGCCGTCGGTTCAATAGGCTCCCCGTTTCGACCACCGGTCACAAACCAACCGTCATTGGAAATATTCAAAAGAAAATCTATGCGCTTACCTTGCTTATCGTAACATAACCGCCGCGGAACCTGCGGCATAACATCTTCATAACAAATCGCCACGCCGAAACGCCATGTTTTTCCACCGGCGTCGACGAACCTGA
>JAFGBA010000189.1 GCA_016933395.1 Sedimentisphaerales bacterium
ACCGATATATTCCGCCCCCGCGCCGCCTTAACATCAACCACGTTAAAGCCTGTTGCCAATACGGAAATAAACTTCAAGTTAGGCAGTTGCGCCAGGGTGTCCGCCATGAGGGGCGTTTTATTGGTCAGAATAATATCCGCTGGTAAGGCACGCTCGATGATCTTATCTCCCGGCGTCCGGTCATAAACCACCACCTCCCCGAACGCCTCCACCGGCGCCCAGGGATTATCACCCGGATTCAGCGTAAAACCATCCAGCACTACGATCTTCATCGTTAATTCCAATTCACGCGACAGCTCAGCCCCGGACGAAAGTCCGGGGTCGAACACCCAGTGCATCACCAAGCACCAACATCCGTCGGCAACTTCAGCCCCGGATAAAAATCCGGGGATAAACGTCCAATCCCGGCCGCAACCGGGGCCATACGCCCACATCCTCTAGGCATAAAAAAAGAGACTCGCCAAATCTTCCGGCGAGTCCCTCTGTCCGGTTGCCTGAGAGCATTATCCCGTCGGCGCCCGCCATTGGCAGGCTCTCCAGAGGGCCGTCCGATCAGGATCCTTCTGCCTGAGAGTTTTCCGGCTCACAACCGGTTGCCCCTTCGGCGCCCCCATTTCCGGGGGTCTCTCTCCTGATCATCGACCGTATTCAAATTTCCGCGTAGTGTAGGCAAATCGGCCAATATGTCAAGTAAATTGGCGAAATGCACATAATTTTCGGTAAGTATTAGCAGCTTAGGGATTATTTCGCCGAGGCGAAATACTTTTCGCGAATCCGATTGAAAACACCCATAACCGTATCAAGCTGTTCCGTCGTATGCGCCGAGGAAATCTGTGCTCGCAACCGGGCGGTTCCCTGCGGCACAACCGGGTAACCAAAGCCGGTAATCAATACCCCCATATCGAGCATTTCGCGGGCGATACGAATCGCTTCGGCCGTGTCGCCGATAATAATCGGACAAATCGCCGAAGGCGAATCCAGCACTTCATAACCCAGATTTTTCAAATTTTTGCGGAAATAGGCGACGTTTTCCTGCAATTTAGTGACACGCTGGGGATTTTTCGCCAATAATTTCATCGCCGCCAATGCCCCGCCCGCCACCGTCGGCGGCAATGCGTTGCTAAATAACTGTGGCCGACTCCGCTGCACCAATAAATCAATCACCGGCCCCGCCGCCGTCACGAACCCCCCGGCCGCTCCTCCCAAAGCCTTGCCTAATGTTCCGGTAATAATATCCACCTTTACCCCAAAGTGTTCCGGTGTCCCCTTCCCGGTTTTGCCCAAAACTCCATGGGCGTGGGAATCATCCACCGCCACTAAGGCGTTACCCGCCCGGGCTAATTTGACAATTTCCGGCAGGTTGGCCAAATCCCCTTCCATGCTGAAAACCCCGTCAACGATAATCAATTTACGCCGGGCGGCTTGTGCCTGCTGCAAACATTCGGCCAGATGAGCCGTATCATTATGCCGATACACCAACCGCGTTACTTTCTTACTACACAACCGACAGGCGTCGATAATACTAGCGTGGTTAAGTTCGTCGCTGATAACCACATCCCCCTCTCCAAGTATCGTTGGCACAAGGGCTTCGTTCGCATTCCAGCACGAAACATACGTCGTGCACGCCTCCATCCCGAAGAACTCCGCGATGAACTTCTCCAACTCCAAATGCAACGACATCGTCCCGCAAATAAACCGCACCGAGCCGGTGCCAAATCCATGCCGCTGGAGCGCCTTTTGCGCCCCGGCAATCACTTCCGGCTCATTAGCCAACCCTAAGTAATTGTTACTGCAAAGGTTAACAACTTCTCGACCGTCGTCCAGTTTCACTGTCGGCCCCATCGGCCCGGTCAACACGGTATGCTTTTTATATTTGCCTTCCCGGCGCAACATATCGATATCAGCGCGAATGTCGTTGATTACCTTACTCATCATATATCTCCGTCTGCCAGTGGTTTACGTTACGCCGCCACTATACACGATCAGGCCTCATCATTCCAGTTTAAGACCACCTTACACGCCGTCCCCTCCTGCATCGCCTTAATTCCTTTCTCGAACTGATGATACGGCAGCCGCATCGAAATCACCGGTTCAATCAAATCTGGATGCCGCCTTAGGAAGCTTTCGCAGTGATACCACGTATCAAACATTCGCCGCCCGTTAATGCCATGGATCGTTAATCCTTTGAAAATAATCTGTTCGGCCAATGGAATGGGCACTTCACCATCAGCCGGAATACCCAGCAGGCTGACATCCCCGCCATTACGCACACAACGCAATCCCCCAACTATCGCATGGGGATGGCCGCTCATTTCCAGCAGCACGTCCGCCCCGTCGCGGTCAGTCAGTTTTTTCACCGTCGCCTCATCGGCCTTTTCGAGCACCTCATCGGCACCCATCGTTTTGGCCAATTCCCGTTTTACCGGAGCCGGGTCAACCGCGATGATGCGATCCGCCCCCCCTACGCGGGCAATGCCTATCGCCATCAGCCCAATCGTACCGCACCCCGTGATCAGCAGTTGCCGGCCGGAAATCGGCTGAGCCATTACCGTGTGCATCGCATTACCGAAAGGATCAAACAAGCAGGCCTGGTCATCACAAATCGCGGGATCCACTTTCCAGATATTGGTTTCCGGTAAAACTACATACTCCGCAAAACAGCCGGAAATATCCACGCCGAGAATATCCACTTTCGCACATATGTGGCTTTGGCCGGTGCGACAGCAAAAACAACTCCCGCAACCTATGTGCCCTTCCCCGCTGACGCGGTCGCCGGGCTTGACTGACTTAACCGCCACTCCTACTTCCTCAACGATACCGACGAATTCATGGCCGGCGATAAGCGGCGGCTTGATGCGTCCGGAAGACCAGGCATCCCATTCATAAATGTGCCGATCCGTACCGCATATTCCCGTCTTGGATACTTTGACCAAAACATCACCAGGACCGGCCTTGGGCTTGGGTTTATCCGCCAATTCTAATCCTACGGCCGCACGAGGCTTAATAATCGCTTGCATTCATTTCACTCCCGGCTATTGCCCTTTTCAGCGTTAACTCATTTATCGATGGGTACTTAACATTATCCCCCAAACCACCGACTACTTGGCGCGCTACCAATATTATAAATATATCATATCTAATATAATGAACAAGAAAATAATTTATTAAATTAATTTTTCCTTACCTCTACATAACCCGTTTCAGTAGAATAACTTAATAAGCAATTACATAAATAGGAATAAAAATATGGGCGGCGAAAACATGAAAATCGGCGGTCGGCTTAAAACCCGGCGTACCGCACGTAAATTGAGTCTGGAACAATTGGCGGGCATGTCGGGCGTCTCCAAGGCCATGCTTAGTCAGATCGAACAAAATAAAGTTAATCCCACTCTGGTGGTGATCCTCAAAATCGTTGACGCCCTGCAAATCACCCTGGAAGATCTGGTGGGCACACCACAACGCAACAACATCCTGCGCGTCATCCCTGCCGCCGACAAACACTACACCTACCGCGCTGACGAACAAACAACACTGCGCACCTTAAGCCCCATCAGTCTGGAAAAAAGTATCGAATTTTACCGCATTCTTCTGGAAACCGGTGGTGAATTGATTAGTGAGGCCCACTTTCCCGGCACGGAAGAATTTCTTTATCTCGCCCGCGGCAAACTGCAAGTCACCAGCGGCGCCCAAACCGCCATCATCAACAAGGATGACTCCGTCCATTACCGTGCGGACGTAACCCATGTCCTTAAAAATATCGGTAAAGGAACCTTAGAAGCCTACCTTGTCGTTTGGTACAAAAACGAGTAGATTTAATTCTGAACGTCTATTTTTTCCAGAAAATCCCCCGGAATATCGGCATTCTTCCGTCCGGCCAGGGCGAAATAATAAAGTGGTTCACCTAAAATCGACAACCGATGGCGATACCGTTCCAGATGATGTAAATCCAGATATTCCGAAAATATCAATTCGCGAATCGTGCGGGAAAAACCCGTGGTGTCGCTGTTGTCCAAAAACGTTTCCTTGACGTTAAACGCCACCCATCCTTCCGTTTGCAACAAATTAAACGCCTCCAAGAAAGCGCTTACCGGGATGTCGCCGAATCCCAGCGCCGCCACCGACACCATGCAATCCAGCGACCAGGATGCGATGTCTTCGCGCTCTTCCGACGACAAACACGTCAAATCGGCCACGTAATAATCATCATATACGCCCGGGCGATCGCGTTCGGCGGCCTCCATCGCTTCAGGAATAATGTCCACCCCGACCATGCGCGATACACCCAGCCCTTTCAATAACTCGCCCACCATTCCGTTGCCCGCGCCCAAGTCCAACACGCGCAGTTCACTAATATTTTTATCCGCCTGAGCGATGGTGGTTTTAAGAATATCACAAACTTTTCGCGGCGACGTGCATTTCAAACGATCGTAAAAAAGCTGCTCGTACAATCCCGGAACCTTGTAAATCTCATCATAATCATGAAATCGCAGCCGTCGTCGCCCCTCGGGCGCATTCAAATAAAAAAACGCCTCATCCTGTTCAAACCCTCGCTGCGCCCGAGGAAACTGCAAACGATGCCGTTTCTGCAACATTAATTTCTCCCGAGAAGCATTCATCGTCCCATATACAACGCCCCCATACGTATGAAAAACCGCTTTCCGCGCCGTCGTCTCGACTGCACGCCGAGAGGATTTTTTCACCGATTCCAACATGATAACGCCACCTTAATCCTTTTACAACGGCCTGTCAACCTTTCTATCCTGTTTTTTCTATCTTCGATAAACAAGACCCCGCAATCGCTTGATAATACCGGATTTATCCCCTATGAAATTCCGACCATCCCATAAATGCGCTCAGACTTGGAACCTGACGGTTTATTTAAAAGAAATTTCCATCATTATTTCATCCACATCGCACGACATTATCTTATGAAGTAAAATGCACATGTATCCCCTACATCAACAAACGGAATCCGCAGATAAAAAGATTGTCGACAGATGAAGGGAGGACTATAATCGCGGTCGTTTTTTACGGTGCGCCAAAATACTTATTCAAGATTAAACAAACCTCTGTTTACAGGAGCGATAAATGAACGTAGTGATGATTATCCCGACGGGAATTGGATGCGAGATCGGCGGACATTGTGGTGACGCCAACGCGGCCGCCAGATTGCTGGCGTCCTGTTGCGACGCCCTGATTTTACATCCCAACGTGGTGAACGCCTCGGATATCAATGAAATGCCGGAAAACTGCCTATACGTGGAAGGAAGCATCCTGGACCGTTTTTTGCAGGGTAAATTATTTCTGGAAAGAGTTTTATCGAATAAAGTCCTCATCGTGGTGAATAAAGCGGATTACCAATCCATCAACGCCGTATCCGCGGCCCGGGCGATGCTGGGGCTGGACGCTGAAATCGTGGAGCTTAAAGCTCCCCTGCAACTTATCGCCAAAATGAAGGACGGCATCGCCACCGGCGATGTGATAAACTGGAAAGAACTGGTGGAGCAGGTGCGCGAGCTTGAATTCGACGCATTGGGAATCGCCACGCCCATCACCATCGACAAAGAAACCATGAAAAAATATTTCACCCACGGCGGCGTTAACCCGGTCGGCGGCGTTGAAGCCGTCGCCTCAAAATTAATTGCGGACGCCCTGGATAAACCCGTGGCGCATGGCCCCGTTGATTACGCCATCGAAGGTTTTAAAAAAGTCGTCGATCCGCGCATGGCCGTGGAAATTATCACGGAGAATTTTATTCATTGCCTGCTCAAGGGTCTTCTTAAAGCGCCCCGTATCAACCATAAACGGGGCATGAGCGCACACGACGTTCACTGTATGGTGTCGCCGTATGGTTGTTTCGGCGCTCCGCACCAGGCTTGCCTGGATGCCAATATTCCGGTGATTGTGGTCAGGGAAAACACAACATGTTTGAAACATCCTGAACACAAAAAATTCATCTATGTGGAAAATTATATCGAAGCGGCCGGGATGCTGATGGCCATGCAGGCGGGAGTCCATCCCTCTGCGGTAAGAAGGCCGCTGAAGCCCACTGTGGTAAAATGATCGTGTGCGTTTTATAAATGAAAATTGTCCACATTATTACCAGGCTTATTCTCGGCGGCGCGCAGGAAAACACGCTGCTTACGTGCGAGGGGTTACGCGCTCGCGGCCATAAGGTGACGCTCATCACCGGCCCGGCCCTGGGACCGGAAGGACAGCTTCTCGACCGCGCCCGCGCCGGCGGTTACCGCGTTATCGAAGTTGATGGTCTTCGCCGCGCTATTAATCCTCTACGCGATATCCCTGTCTATAGTAAACTGAAAAAATTGCTCCGTGAATTTGACCCTGATATCGTTCACACTCACTCCGCCAAAGCGGGCATCCTCGGCCGCCGCGCCGCCTGGAAACTCCGCACCGCCACCGATAACTGCTGCTCCACCTGCGCCCGCGTTGATCGTGTTCGGCAGGAAAAACACGGCCGTCCGAAAATCGTCCACACCATTCATGGATTAGCTTTTCATCCGTACCAAAATGCTTTATTGAATCGTTGTTATATTGCCTGCGAACGTACGGCCGCTCGGCAAACCGATGCCTTTATTTCAGTCGCTCAGGCAATGACCGATCAGGCTCTCGCCGCCGGTATCGGCCGACCTGAACAATACACCTGCATTTTCAGCGGTATGGAAACTGACACCTATCTGCAACCTCGCACACCCGAACAAAATGAAGCCATCCGTCGTGAATTCAACCTGCCGGCGAATGCGGTGGTTATTGTGACTATCGCGCGGCTTTTCGCCTTGAAAGGCCACGAATACATCATCGAAGCCGCGCGGAACATCGCCGAACACTTTCCCCGGGCGCATTGGCTGTTCGTCGGCGATGGAAGTTGGCGACAGAGAATTCAACAACAAATCGACAACGCCGGCCTAAGCGACCGCTTTCACCTCACCGGCCTGGTTCCACCGCAGCGTATCCCTGATATTCTCCACGCCTGCGACATTCTCGTACATTGCTCTCTTCGTGAAGGTCTGGCCCGTGCTCTTCCGCAGGCTTTGTTATGTGAAAAACCCGTAATCAGCTTCGATGTGGATGGCGCGCGGGAAGTAGTAATCGATGATCAAACAGGTTTTCTCATACCCCCACGCGACGTTAAAGCTCTTATTGATGCTCAGGCGAAGCTAATCACCAATTCTGATTTACGCCGCCGGCTGGGTCAAACCGGCCGAAAACAATGCCAGGAATCCTTTAATCATCACACAATGGTCAATCAAATTGAACTGCTTTACCATAATTTAATTTAACCGTCATATAAACTCCCGCTTATTTTTTATAACCTGCTTTAACAAATACAGTTATATTCTTTTTCTCGATTATTGCTCCTGATGCCGTCTTTGCGGTATAATGCGATATTTGATGTTATAGGTTAGAAGGAATATGTTTCTTATGAGCGACGATAATCAAACGAATTCATCCTGGGCCAGCCAAAACCCCGCAAAAAAACTCGATGTGCCCAAAGGACTTTGGCGAAAATGCCCGGAATGTGAACAAATGTTATTTTCCCGCACGGTGGCGGAAAATCTGGAAGTTTGTCCGGAATGTGACTACCACTTTCGCATCGGCGCACGGTTGCGCATCAGCCAACTCGCCGATGAAGGCACTTTTGAAGAGTGGCTGGCCGATTACACCGCTGCGGATCCCCTTAAGTTCATGGACAGCAAGCCCTACACGGAACGAATCAAGGAATATCGGGAAAAAACCGGCCTTAACGAGGCCATGATCATCGGTAAAGCTTTTATTCGCGGGCGCGGCGTGGTGCTGGGCGCGATGGATTTCGAATTTGCCGGCGGTACGATGGGTTCCGTGGTTGGAGAAAAAGTCGCTTACGCCGCCGAACAAGCCATTGAACAAAAATTGCCCCTGATTTTGGTTAATTGCGGCGGTGGCGCTCGGATGCAGGAAAGTGTGCTGAGCGTATTACAGATGGCAAAGACCAGTGCCGCCGTAGGTCGGCTTCATGACGCCGGGGGATTATATATTTCCGTTCTTACCGACCCCACGATGGGCGGCATTACCGCCAGTTACGCCATGCTGGGCGACATTATCATCGCTGAGCCGGGTGCGCTGATCGGCTTTGCCGGACCACGAGTAATATGGCAAACCATTAAAGTTGAACTTCCTGAAGGTTTCCAAAAGGCGGAATTTCTGCTCGAACATGGTTTTCTTGACCGCGTTGTGCACCGAAAAAATCTTCGGTCCGAACTGGCCCGATTAATTGATTACCTGCCTGTGATGCCGGCCGGCCGTTGACAGATGGTCGCTAAAAGGATAATATCCGCCCCTTGCGTTTCGGAACGGCGCTTTTCGCGGGCAGGATGCCCGCGACACATATTATAATGGTGAGAGTAGCTCAGTTGGTTAGAGCACCAGGTTGTGGTCCTGGGGGCCGCGGGTTCGAGTCCCGTCTCTCACCCTTTCACAACTCTTGCCAGTACAGTTAGTTATGCCTTGTAACGAGCCGGACAAACCTTTTTATCGACGATTGCGTTGGATGTCTGTGTTGAGATTGATGTCGGCCCAGGAATCAGGGGCAATCGTTGTCTGGATTATGCCGATAAGACGTTGGGCGCGGTACTCCCGTTCACCATAACTCCCGTAACCACGACCACTATAACCTCCCTGACCGGTTTGACCGCTCATTCGACGATCTTGCCGGACGCCGCTGGAACGGTTGCTATAGCCTGCATTACGATTGCTAAAAGCGTTGTTCATTCTGCCGTTATCACTTCTCTGGCTACGAGTCGAATAGGGCGAATATTGAACAGGTTGATAAACACTGTTTCGCGAAGAAGTTATATTTCTCCGCGGTTGTAACACAGACACGGAACGGGAAATAGCAGGTTTGCTCACGGGAGTTATTGAGGCCACAGGCGCCGGTGAAGCAATGGGTTCTTGGACTTGTTGGGCAATCTTTGATTGATTTTGCTCTTCGGGAGCCACTTTTACAGATTGTTCATTATTTGCCGTAAAACGCCGGCGGATGGCCCACTGACGCTGATCGCTCAATGAAGATGTTGAAGGTGGTGTAAAGTTGTTTCCAACAACTTTGTCAGCTTCCTTTTGAGCAGGTTTCTCTGCGGGGAGCGACTTAACCTCAGATGCGGCAAGCGTCAGCGATGGCGATGTAACTTCAGGTTTGACAGGTGGTTGAAGTGCATTTTGTCCCCA